>NZ_JBHYZV010000132.1:0-12997 GCF_042753905.1 Streptomyces sp. NPDC059248
CCCCTAAAAGCCTCCACCTCCCGCAGGACGGTACGTCGGGTATCCAGGGGCGCGGGGAACTGCGCGACAAGCCACCCACCGGGCCGCGGACGGGAAACGACCCCGCCGGGGAGCGCGAGTCCTCGGAAGGGCGTCGCGCTCCGAGGGGACTCCGGGGGGGAACGCCCCCCGGAACGCTAGGCGCGCGTTGTGGCGCGGATCCAGCGGGTGAGGGTGCCGGAGGCCGCGCCCGAGTCGACGGATTCGGCCGCGCGCGCGAGACCCGCGGAGATCCGGTCCGTGAGCGGCGCGTCCGTCGGGGAGAGCGCCGCCAGCGCGGCCGCCGCGTTGAGGAGGACCGCGTCCCGTACCGGGCCCCGCTCCCCCGCCAGCACCCGGTGGGCGACCTCCGCGTTGTACGACGCGTCCGCGCCTCTCAACGCCTCGACGGGGACCAGGTCGATCCCCACGTCACGGGGGTCGAACGCCTCCTCGCGGACCGTGCCGTCCCGGACGATCCACACCCGGGACGTCGCCGTGGTCGTCAGCTCGTCCAGACCGTCGTCGCCCCGGAAGACCAGCGCCGACGAGCCGCGCTCGGCCAGGACCCCGGCCATGATCGGGGCCATCCGGGCGTCGGCGACACCGGTGGCCTGGGCCCGGACGCGGGCCGGGTTCGTCAGCGGGCCCAGGAAGTTGAACGTGGTGCGGATGCCGAGTTCCTTGCGCGCCGCCGCCACGTACCGCAGCGCCGGATGGAACTTGACGGCAAAGCAGAACGTGATGCCCGCTTCCTCGGCGACCTCGGCGACCCGCCGCGGGGTCAGCTCCAGATTGACGCCCAGCTTCTCCAGGACGTCGGACGCCCCGGACGCGCTGGAGGCGGCGCGGTTGCCGTGTTTGACGACCTTCGCCCCGGTCCCGGCGACCACGATCGACGCCATGGTGGAGATATTGACGGTCTTCGCGCCGTCGCCGCCCGTACCGACGATGTCGACGCTGGGGCCGGGTACCTCGATCAGATTGGCGTGCTCGTACATGGTCCGGACGAGGCCGGAGATCTCCGCCACCGTCTCGCCCTTGGCCCGCAGCGCCACCGCGAACCCGGCGATCTGGGCGTCGGTCGCCTCGCCGCTGAGGATCCGGTCCATCGCCCACGCCGTGGCGTCCGCGCTCTGGTCGTGGTTGCCGAGCAGGGAGTCGATGACGGCCGGCCAGGAGTGGGCCGCCACGCTGTCGCCGCCAACCGGGGTCACAACGTTCATGGTCCGCTCCTGGGGTCCATCGCGAGTAAGAGGTGCACGCCCCACCCTATCCAGCGCGGGGCACGGCAAAGAGCCCCGTCCGGGCAGTGGACGGGGCTCTTGCCGTGGCGACGCTTCAGCGGTCAGTGCTTGCCGCTGGTGACCTCCTCGTGCTCACCGTGGCCATGGCCGTGACCATGGGCGGCGGCGATCTCCTCGTACTCTTCCCGCGTGGCCTTGGGGATCTGGTTCCCCTCGCCGTAGTAGCCCTTGCTGAGCTTCGCGCGGAACTTCTGGACGAGGGAGACCTTCCGGCGCACGCCGTTCTCGTCGACCTCGGGGCCGAGCTCGATCGGCTCGTGCTGGGTGTGCGCGGTGAGGGTGTGCAGGTCCGCCTGGCTGATCGGCTCGTGCACCTCGATGAACTCACCGTGCGGCAGCCGCTTGATGATGCCGGTCTCGCGACCGTGCAGCACCTTGTCGCGGTCGCGGCGCTGGAGACCCAGGCAGATGCGCTTGGTGATGATGAACGCCAGGACCGGTCCGACGAAGAAGAAGATCCGGACGAACCAGGTGATCGCGTTGATCGACATGTGGAAGTGGGTGGCGAACAGGTCGTTGCCGCCGCCCAGCAACATGATGAAGTACGCGACCAGCCATGCCACACCGAAGGCGGTACGGGTCGGGGCGTTGCGCGGGCGGTCCAGGATGTGGTGCTCGCGCTTGTCGCCGGTGACCCAGGACTCGATGAACGGGTAGACCGCGATCGCGCCCAGTACCAGCGGGAAGATGACCAGCGGGATGAACACGCCCAGGGCCAGGGTATGGCCCCACGCGTTGATCTCCCAGCCGGGCATCACCCGGATGAGTCCTTCGGCGAAGCCCATGTACCAGTCGGGTTGCGCGCCCGTCGACACTTGGTCGACCCGGTAGGGACCGACCGTCCAGACCGGGTTGAGCGTCGCGATCGCCGCGACCACCGAGATCACACCGAAGACCAGGAAGAAGAAGCCTCCGGCCTTGGCCATGTAGACCGGCAGCAGCGGCATGCCGACGACGTTCTTGTTGGTCCGGCCGGGACCCGCGTACTGCGTGTGCTTGTGGTACACGACGAGGATCAGATGGCCGACCAGCAGCGCCATCATGATGCCGGGCAGCAGCAGGATGTGGATCGAGTAGAACCTGGGCACGAAGTCGTGGCCGGGGAACTCGCCGCCGAAGAGGAACATCGAGATGTACGTACCGACGATCGGCACGGACAGGATCGCGCCCTGCATGAAGCGGACACCGGTACCGGAGATCAGGTCGTCCGGGAGCGAGTAACCGGTGAAACCGGTGAACATGCCCAGGACCAGCAGCAGGAAGCCGAACAGCCAGTTGACCTCGCGCGGCTTGCGGAACGCGCCGGTGAAGAAGACGCGCATCATGTGGACCATCATCGCGGCGACGAAGATCAGCGCGGCCCAGTGGTGGATCTGGCGGATCAGCAGACCGCCGCGGACGTCGAAGCTGATGTCCATGGTCGAGGCGAACGCCTCGGACACCTTCACGCCCTGGAGGGGGACGTAGCTGCCCTCGTAGACGATCTCGGTCATCGACGGGTTGAAGAACAGCGTCAGATACACACCCGTGAGGATGATGATGACAAAGCTGTAGAGGCAGATCTCGCCGAGCATGAAGGACCAGTGGTCCGGGAAGATCTTCCGCATATTGGCCTTGGCCAGCGAGTAGATCCCCAGCCGGCCGTCGGCCCAGTCGGCGACCCGCTCGCCCGCGGGCGCCGCCTTGCCCGCGGGCTGCGCGGGCTGCTTGTTCTCAGAGGTCGTAGTACTCATCCGCGCTCCCAGAAGGAGGCACCGACGGGCTCTTCGAAGTCGCCGAGCGCCTGGAGGTTCCCCTCGGCGTTCACACCGATCCGCAGCTGCGGAAGCGGGTGACCCGCCGGGCCGAAGATGACCCGGGCGCCGTCGGAGAGGTCGAAGGTGGATTGGTGACACGGGCACAGCACGTGGTGCGTCTGCTGCTCGTAGAGGCTGATCGGGCAGCCGACGTGGGTGCAGACCTTGGAGAAGGCGACGATGCCGTCGTGCGACCAGTCCAGCTCGCGCTTGTCCTTGATGTCCTCCGGCTTGATCCGGACGAGCATCAGGGCGGCCTTGCCCATCTGGATCTGCCAGTCGTGGGCGTGCGGGTCGAGGCCCTCGGGGCTGGCGAAGACCAGCGAGCCGACCGTGATGTCCTCGGGACGCAGCGGCTCATTGGTGTTCATGTTGATGAGCTGCTTGCCCTTGGCCCACAGGGTGGAGCGGAGCTTCTTCTCCGGCAGCGGACCGAGGTCGCGCAGCAGCACCACACCGGAGAGCGGCACCAGGGCCATCGCGCCGAACATGGTGTTGCGGATCAGCTTGCGGCGGCCGAAGCCGGACTCCTCGTTGCCCGCCCGCCAGTCGGCCATGACCTGGGCCTTGACCTCGGGGGACGCCTCGATCGGGTGCCGGTCGTCGGCGACCTCGACATCGGACATCAGGGTACGGGCCCAGTGGACCGCGCCCGCGCCGATGCAGAAGAGGGCGACGCCCAGGGTCAGACCGAGGGAGAAGTTCAGCGCGCTGATGTGACCGAACGGCCAGATGTACACGATCTTGTCGATGGGGAAGATGACGTAGCAGGCGATAAAGCCCACCGTCGCCAGCATCGACAGCGTGAACAGGAAGGCGACGGTGCGCTCGGACCGCTTGGCGGCCCGCTCGTCGATGTCCTGGATGCGCGGTTTGTGGACCGGCATGCCCGGGTCGGCGAACGGGTCGGCGGTGCCGCCCTTGTGCGGGGTCACGGCGGAGCCGCCCCCGGCCGCGGTGTGCGCGGCGCCCTGCTCGTCCGGCAGGTTCTCTTCTGGAATGTCTTGGCTACTCATGACTTCTTGGCCTTAGCGGTGTGGGCCGCGACCCAGACGGCAACTGCGATCAGCGCGCCGAGCCCGAAGACCCAGGCGAAGAGACCCTCACTCACGGGGCCGAGAGCGCCGAGGGAGAAGCCACCGGGGCTCTCCGCCTGGCTGTCGTTCGTCTCCAGGACGTAGGCGATGATCTCCTTCTTCTCCTTCTCGGGCATGACCCCGTCGGGGAAGGAGGGCATGTTCTGCGGGCCGGTCTGCATGGCCTCGTAGATGTGCTTGGCGCTGACGCCCTCGAGGCTCGGGGCGTACTTGCCGTTGGTCAGCGCACCGCCCTTGCCCGCGAAGTTGTGGCACTGGGCACAGTTGTTACGGAACAGGTCGCCGCCCCTGGCGACGTCCGCGCCAGTGGGGCTGTACTGCTTCTCGGTCGGTGTGATCGGGCCGGCGCCGAAGGAGGCGACGAACGCCGCGAGCTGGTCGACCTCGGCCTGGGTGTAGACGGCCGGCTTCTTCGGCACCTGGGCGCCGGGCTGCTGGGCCGGCATCCGGCCGGTGGTGACCTGGAAGTCGACCGCGGCGGAGCCGACACCGACCAGGCTTGGCCCGTCGGTGGTGCCCTCGCCGCCCATTCCGTGGCAGCTCGCGCAACCGACGGTATAGAGCTTCTTGCCCTCCTCGATGGCGAGGGACTGGGCGGTTTCGTCAGCCTGTGCCGTGTCCGCGGGTGCGAACGCGGCGTACAGCCCCCCGGTGGCCGCCAGCGCGAGGAGTAGGACGACGATGGCCGCCAGCGGATGGCGTCGTCGTGCGGAGAGCTTTTTCACGGATTACCCCGGTGTCAGGATTTTCTGCGTCGTGCTTCTGGACTGGTGTCTGTCTGCGTCTGACTGCGTCTGTCTGCGTGATTCGGCGGTCGCCCCGGAGTTCGCCCCGGTGCCGGCCGCCTGGTCAGGCGGTGAGCGCCCGCCCCGTTACTTGATCATGTAGATCGTGAGGAAGAGGCCGATCCAGACGACATCGACGAAGTGCCAGTAGTACGACACGACGATGGCGGCGGTCGCCTGCTCATGGGTGAAGCGCCGGGCCGCGTAGGTACGGCCGAGGACCAGCAGGAAGGCGATGAGCCCGCCGAGGACGTGGAGTCCGTGGAAGCCGGTCGTCAGGTAGAAGACCGAACCGTAGGGGTCCGACTTCAGGGAGAGACCGTGCTGGACCAGCTCGGTGTACTCGTACACCTGGCCGCCGATGAAGATCGCACCCATGACGAAGGTGACGATGAACCACGATCGCAGCTTCTTCACATCACCGCGCTCGGCGGCGAAAACGCCGAGCTGACAGGTGAGTGAGGAGAGCACCAGGATCGTGGTGTTCGTCGCCGAGAAGGGAAAGTTGAGCAGGTCCGCCCGCTCACTCCAGAAGTCGGCACCCGTCACCGATCGCAGAGTGAAGTACATCGCGAAGAGGGCCGCGAAGAACATCAGCTCGGAACTCAGCCAGATGATGGTTCCGACGCTGGTGAGGTTCGGTCGATTGACCGACGGGTGCGCGTGCCCGATATCTACTGTCGTTGCTGTCGCCACGACCGACATTATGTCGGTCGCTTATCCCGCCCTCACTCCGGGGGGTGCCGTTCGGCGCGTCAGTGGCCCCTACCCAGCTCGAACGGCCCATCGCCGGAGCCCGGAACCCGGTGTCGGGCGGCTGTCGGGCCGCAGTTGGACGGAGTAGCATCCGCCCCATCGGTACCAGGGTCCGACGACGCGGAGGAACGATGCAGCCGACCGCCACCGTGCTGGTCTACAGCGACGACGCCAACACCCGTGAACAGGTGCGGCTCGCCGCGGGACGGCGGCCCGCCCCCGACGTCCCCCCGGTCGAGTTCGTGGAGTGCGCCACCCTGCCCGCCGTGCTCTCCCGGCTGGAGGCGGGCGGGATCGACGTCTGTGTGCTGGACGGGGAGACGGTGCCCGCGGGCGGGATGGGCGTCTGCCGCCAGATCAAGGACGAGATCTTCGCCTGCCCGCCGGTGCTGCTGCTGATCGGCAGGCCGCAGGACGCCTGGCTGGCGACGTGGAGCCGGGCCGAGGCCGCGGTGACGCTGCCGGTGGACCCGGTGGAGTTCGCCGAGGCGCTGGCGGCCCTGCTGCGGAGCCGTACCGCGGTGGACGTCTGAGCGGACGGTTCCCTCGTTCGGGGGAACCCCGAGGGCCCTGCGAACGGCCGGAGGCCGTCCGTAGAGGCCCTCATTCCGCTTTTCGGACGCCGGGGGCACCCGGGGGTGCCGCCGTGCCCGTACGGCCCCCTGAGCGCGTTGGGGGGCCGTACGGGGGAACAGGGCCGCGGGCGGACGGGGTCAGAGCCGCGGGCGGAGCCGGGCGGCGTCGGCGGGGCCGCTTCCGTCGGGCTTGGTCTCGGCGCGCAGGGCGCTGCCCTCGCGCCACTCGTCCCACTCCATGTTCCAGTCGCCGTAGCCGTTGCCGAAGACGTCCATGTCCTCGCCGATGCTGTTGATCACCTCGACGAGGTCGCCTTCCTTGAAGGTCTCGTAGAACCAGGCGGCGTTCCTGGTCGACATGCCGGTACAGCCGTGACTGACGTTGGCGTAGCCGTGCGAGCCGAGGGACCAGGGCGCGGCGTGCACGTACTCGCCGCTCCAGGTGACCCGGGTGGCGTAGTACACGGGCAGGTTGTACGCCTCGGAGCCGCCGATGCCGACGCTGGAGCCGCGCATCCGGACGAAGTACTCCTTGCCCAGGACGACCTTGACGCCGTTGCGGGTGGCGAAGCCCGGCTTGCCGGTGGTGATCGGGAGGGTGGTCTCCACCTCGCCGTTGCGGAGCACCGTCATCCAGTGCGACGAGGCGTCCACGATCGCCTCCAGACGGTCGCCGAACTCCATCGTCAGGGGTTCGCCGGGCGGGCCGCCGTAGAGGCCCTTGGCGATCTTCACACCCTGGAGGTTGTTGGTGACCGTGACCTTGCCGCCCGCGGGCCAGTACTCCTTGGGCCGGTAGTGCAGGACGTCGTCGTTGAGCCAGTGCCAGGCGCCTTCGACACCGGGTTTGACGTCCACCTTGAGGCCGCGTTCCACGGCCTTGCGGGACGCCTTGTCGACCGGGCCGCTCAGCTCGGCGATGATCGGCTGGCCGACGCCGTACTCCCCGCTCTCCGGGGCGAACTCGACGGTGAGCTTGTCCTTGGCGGCGGCGGTCGCGAAGGTGAGCGTACGGGCGCCCGGGGAGCCCTCGGCGTTCTCGGTGGCGACCCTGGCGGTGTATCTGGCCCCGGCGGACAGCGAGCCCGTGGAGCGCCAGCGGACCCCGTCGGCGGAGAGCTCGCCCGCCAGGTGGTGCCCGGTGTCATCGGTCACGGAGACGTCCATGATGCGCCCCTCGTCACGCTTGACCGTGACCTCCAGCGGCTTGTCCGGGTCGACCTTGGTACTCCCGTGGGGTGTGTTGAAGGTGACCTGCTTGGCCGCGTCGTAGGGCTTGGTCGTCAGCGGATCGGGGTCGGCCTCGCCACAGGCGATCGCCACCGCCCCGAGGGAGACCAGCAGCAGGGAGCAGCGGAGAGCGGTACGAAACCGGGGCGTGTGGTTCATAGCTCATACCGTAGGAAGATCGCCTCCCGGGGGCGCGCTGGGTACGTACAAAAGGGGAGGGCCCGGGTCCCCCTGGGTGAAAGGGGACCCGGGCCCGGTGTGTGCCGTTGACACGGCCCTACCGATGACTACGGGTGACTACTGGTTCTGGTTCTCGCCCCGGTAGTACTCGAAGACCCAGCCCCAGATGCCGAGGAGGATGACCGGCGCCGAGAAGTACATCAGCCACCAGCCGACCGCCACCGAGAGGAAGGCGAGCGCGCCGCCTGCCGCGAGGAAGAGCGGCTGCCAGCTGTGCGGGGCGAAGAAGCCCAGCTCGCCGGCCTCGTCCGCGACATCGGCCTCCTTGTCGTCCTGGGCCATGGCGTCGACCCGCTTGGCCGTGAAGGCCAGGTAGAAACCGACCATGAGGCTCAGGCCGAAGGCCATGAAGAGCGCGGTGGTTCCGGCCGGCTCCTTCGACCAGACGCCGTAGAGGACGGCGACGGCGAGGATGAAGACGGCCAGCCAGATGAACATCCGTCCCTGGATCTTCACTTGCCGGACTCCTTCCCGGTGGTGAGGGCGGTGTCGGTGTGGTCGAGCTGGTCCAGAGCCGCGATCTCGGGGTGGTGCAGATCGAACGCCGGGGATTCCGAACGGATCCGCGGGAGGGTGAGGAAGTTGTGCCGCGGAGGCGGGCACGACGTCGCCCATTCGAGTGAGCGGCCGTAACCCCACGGGTCGTCGACCTCGACCTTCTTGCCGTACTTGGCGGTCTTCCAGACGTTGTAGAAGAACGGCAGGAGCGACGCGCCGAGGACGAAGGAGGCGATCGTGGAGATGGTGTTCAGGGCCGTGAAGCCGTCGGCCGCCAGATAGTCGGCGTACCGGCGCGGCATGCCCTCGGCACCCAGCCAGTGCTGGACCAGGAAGGTGCCGTGGAAGCCGAGGAACAGCGTCCAGAAGGTGATCTTGCCGAGCCGCTCGTCCAGCATCTTGCCGGTGAACTTGGGCCACCAGAAGTGGAAGCCGGCGAACATCGCGAAGACCACGGTGCCGAAGACGACGTAGTGGAAGTGCGCGACGACGAAGTACGAGTCGGAGACGTGGAAGTCCAGCGGCGGCGAGGCCAGGATGACACCGGTCAGACCACCGAAGGTGAAGGTGATCAGGAAGCCGATCGTCCACAGCATCGGGGTCTCGAAGGAGAGGGACCCCTTCCACATCGTGCCGATCCAGTTGAAGAACTTCACACCGGTCGGTACCGCGATGAGGAACGTCATGAAGGAGAAGAACGGCAGTAGCACGCCGCCGGTGACGTACATGTGGTGCGCCCAGACCGTCACCGAGAGACCGGCGATGGCGATGGTGGCCGCGACCAGACCCATGTAGCCGAACATCGGCTTGCGGGAGAACACCGGAATGATCTCCGAGACGATGCCGAAGAACGGCAGGGCGATGATGTACACCTCTGGATGGCCGAAGAACCAGAAGAGGTGTTGCCAGAGCAGCGCACCGCCGTTCGCGGCGTCGAAGATATGGGCGCCGAATTTACGGTCCGCCTCCAGCGCGAAGAGCGCGGCGGCGAGGACCGGGAAGGCGAGCAGCACCAGTACACCGGTGAGCAGCACGTTCCAGGTGAAGATCGGCATCCGGAACATCGTCATGCCGGGAGCGCGCATGCAGATGATCGTGGTGATGAAGTTGACCGAGCCGAGGATCGTGCCGAAGCCGGAGAGGGCCAGGCCCATGATCCACATATCGGCGCCGACGCCCGGCGAGCGGACCGCGTCCGACAGCGGGGAGTAGGCGAACCAGCCGAAGTCGGCCGCACCCTGCGGGGTGAGGAAGCCGGCCACCGCGATGAGCGACCCGAACAGGTAGAGCCAGTACGCGAACATGTTCAGCCGCGGGAACGCCACATCGGGCGCGCCGATCTGGAGCGGCATGATCCAGTTGGCGAATCCGGCGAACAGCGGCGTCGCGAACATCAGCAGCATGATCGTGCCGTGCATCGTGAACGCCTGGTTGAACTGCTCGTTCGACATGATCTGCGTGCCGGGACGAGCGAGTTCGGCGCGCATGAAGAGCGCCATCACGCCACCGATGACGAAGAACACGAACGACGTGACCAGGTAGAGCGTACCGATGGTCTTGTGGTCGGTGGTGGTCAGCCACTTCACCACCACGTTGCCGGGCTGCTTGCGCCGGACCGGCAGCTCGTTCTCGTACGAGTCGTCGGTCGCGGCGGCACCCTGGGATTCGTTGAGGATGCTCACAGTTGCTTCTTCTCCGCGTTGATGGCCGGCGTGGTCTGCGCGATACCGGCCGGGATGTACCCGGTCTGACCCTTGTCCGCCAGCTCCTTCAGGTACTTCTGGTACTCCGCGGGGGAGACCACCTTGACGTTGAAGAGCATCCGGGAGTGGTCGACGCCGCAGAGCTCGGCGCACTTGCCGAGGAAGGTGCCCTCCTGGGTGGCGGTCACCTCGAACGCGTTGGTGTGGCCGGGGATGACGTCCTGCTTGAAGAGGAACGGCACGACCCAGAAAGAGTGGATGACATCACGCGACGTCAGGATGAAGCGGACCTTCTCGCCCTTGGGGAGGACCAGGGTCGGCCCCGGGTTGCCGGTCTCGGGGTTGCGGGTGCCGGGGATGCCGGCTTCCCAGACGCCGCCCGCGTTCGCGGGGAGGTCCTTCCGCCACTTGTCCGGGATGGCCTCGAGGTTCTTGTCCGTCTTGGCGTCACCCGTCGAGCCGGGGACGTTCTGGATGTAGTTGAAGCCCCAGCTCCACTGGTAGCCGACCACGTTGATCGTGTGCTTCGGCTCCTTCAGGGCGAGGATCTTCGACTCGTCACGCGCGGTGAAGTAGAAGAAGACCGACACGATGATGAGGGGGACGACGGTGTACAGCGCCTCGATGGGGAGGTTGTAGCGGGTCTGCGGAGGGACCTCCACCTTGGTGCGGCTGCGCCGGTGGAAGAACACGCTCCACAGGATCAGTCCCCAGACGAGGACACCCGTGACGAGCGCTGCCGCCCACGAGCCCTGCCAGAGGGAGAGGATGATGGGCGCCTCTTCCGTGACCGGCGTGGGCATGCCCAGCCGGGGGAAGTCTTCCCAGGTGTATTCGCAACCGGTGGCGGTAACCAGGATCAGGCCCGCAGTCAGCACCTGCGGCAGCTTCCGCCGCATCGGGCGCCGCGACGAGCGGTCGGAGCCGTTGGGACTCACGTAGCGCCTTCCCGAGAGTCTCGGCCCGCGCGCGACGGGTGCGGCCGTCTGGTCGGTCGCCGGCCCTGACGCGGGCAGGGGTTTGGATGTTTATGCGGACCAAACCCTACTGGACGCTATTTGGGGTCGCGCGGGGAGGGTGCCCAACGCGCCGTCCGACCCCCTGAAGGGGTGGAATCCCCCCGATTTTTCGCCGGATTTCCACCCCAAACGCCTGGCGTTCGACGCGCGCGGAACCGTTGGCTCCGCCGTAACGGAACCCGAGGGCGAGGGCCGGGAACCCGTCGCGGAGCCCATGGTTCCGCCCGGGTGGGCGGAGGCGTGTCGGGCCACCGCCGGGGCGCGGCGGCGGGGGGCGTACGTTGAGGGCGTGCCCTACTTCGACGCCGCGTCCTCCGCTCCCCTGCACCCCGTGGCCCGGCAGGCGCTGCTGGCCGCCCTCGACGAGGGGTGGGCCGACCCGGCCCGGCTGTACCGGGAGGGGCGGCGGGCCCGGCTGCTGCTGGACGCGGCGCGGGAGGCCGCGGCGGAGGCGGTGGGCTGCCGCCCGGACGAGCTCACTTTCACTCCTTCGGGGACCCGCGCGGTCCATCTCGGGGTGTCGGGGGCGGCGTCGGCCCGGCGGCGGGCGGGGAGCCGGGTGGTGGTCTCGGCGGTCGAGCACTCCTCCGTACTGCACGCGGCGGGCCGGTTCGCCGTGACGGAGGTCCCGGTGGACCGGTCGGGCCGGGTCGAGGGGTCCGTCTTCGCGGCGGCGCTCCGCCCGGACGCTTCCGGCGAGGGCGCGGCCCTGGCGTGTCTGCAGTCCGCCAATCACGAGACCGGTACGGAGCAGCCCGTCGCCGAGGTCGCCGCGGCCTGCCTGGAGGCGGGCGTTCCGCTGCTGGTGGACGCGGCCCAGTCCTTGGCCTGGGGCCCGGTGGACGCGGAGTGGTCCTTGTTGGCGGGGAGCGCGCACAAGTGGGGCGGCCCGGCCGGGGTGGGGCTGCTCGCGGTCCGCAAGGGGGTGCGGTTCGCCTCGCGGGAGCCCGCGGACGAGCGGGAGTCGGGGCGTTCGGCGGGGTTCGAGAACCTGCCGGCGATCGTGGCGGCCGCAGCGTCCCTGCGGGCGGTCCGGGCCGGGGCCGCGGCGGAGGCCGGGCGCCTGCGGGGTCTGGTGGACCGGATCCGTACCCGGGTCCCCGGTCTCGTACCCGATGTGGAGGTGGTCGGCGACCCGGTGCGGCGGCTGCCGCACATCGTCACCTTCTCCTGTCTCTATGTCGACGGGGAGAGCCTGCTGCACGAGCTGGACCGGGCGGGTTTCTCGGTGTCGTCGGGTTCGTCGTGCACCTCGTCCACGCTGACGCCGAGCCATGTGCTGCGGGCGATGGGCGTCCTGAGCGAGGGCAACGTACGGGTGTCCCTGCCGCCGGGTACGGAGTCGGCGGACGTGGACCGCTTCCTGGAGGTCCTGCCGGGTCTGGTCGCCGGGGTCCGGGCCCGGATCGGCGCACCGGTGTCCCCGCCGCCGTCGCCCGGAGGCGGGACCGGGGACACCGGCGGGGCCGTGGTGTCCCCGGTCCTCGACACGCTCGGCAGGCGCTGCCCGATCCCGGTGATCGAGCTGGCCAAACTGCTCCCCCGGGTCCCCGTGGGCACCACCGTGACCGTCCTCTCGGACGACGAGGCGGCCCGTCTGGACATCCCGGCGTGGTGCGAGATGCGGGACCAGGAGTACCTGGGCGAACGCCCGGCGGAGCGGGGCGCGGCGTATCTCGTACGCCGCCTTTCCTAGACCCGGCGAGTGAGCCGAAGGGACGGGTTGCGGCCCCCGATGACTCGGCAGCCTCGCCCCGGAGGGCGAGTGAGCCGAAGGGGCGCGCGGATTTCAGCAGGGAGAGCGCGCGGAGGTCGCGAGGAACGAGTGACCGAGCACGGTCGACCGATGAAAACCGCTGAAGCGCCCCGGAGGCGAACCGAGCCACAGGATTGGGCGAGTGAGCCGAAGGGGCGCGTCGTGGTCTGGAAGGAGAACGCGCGCAGGCCGCGAGGAACGAGCGGTCGAGCACGAT
>NZ_JBHYZV010000133.1:0-12563 GCF_042753905.1 Streptomyces sp. NPDC059248
ACAAACCCCACATCACCCAAAAACCCCTGAACCAACCCCAACACCCACCCCAACAACCCACCAACACCCCCCACACCAACCCCACCCCCATCCCCCAACCACACCACCACATCCACCCCACCACCCACCGGCAACACACCACCCACCCCCACCACCACCCACCCACCACCCCCAACAACACCCACCCGCTCCCACACCACCCCAAACAACCCACCATCCGCCACACCACCGGCGTCCCGGAGCGTCTGCCGGGCCACCGGCCGTAGCGCCAGTGAATCCACCGAGGCGACCGGCGTTCCCCTGCCGTCGGCGAGGGCGAGGCGGTAGGTGCCGGAGCCGGTCGGTGAGATCCGCGCGCGCAGCTCGGTCGGCCCGGTGGTACGGACGACCACCCCGCCCCAGGCGAACGGCAGATTGATGAGCTCCGGGTGGTCCGGGTCGGCGGCGGCGAGGACGAGCGGATGCAGCACCGCGTCCGTCAGGGCGGGGTGCAGGGTGTACCGTCCGGCTCCGGCCGTCTGCTGTTCGCCGAGCCGCAGTTCGGCGTAGAGGTCGTCGCCCGACCGCCACAGCGCGCGCAGCCCCTGGAAGGCGGGCCCGTAGGTGTAGCCGAGGGCGGCGAGCCGCTCGTAGACACCGTCGACCGGCTCCGGTGTCGCGCCCGGTGGCGGCCATGGCCGCAGGTCATCGTTCGCCGGGCCGGGCGCGGCCGGGCCCAGGGACCCGGAGGCATGCCGGGTCCAGGTCCGCCGATCGCCCGAGCCCGAGCCCGTGCCCGTGTCGGTGTCGGTGGGGTCGTCGGGGGCCGCGTGCACGGTGAACGCGCGGTGGGCGGTGTCGTCCGGGGCGGCGACGGTGATCTGGAGGCGTACGGCCCGGTCGTCCGGCAGGGCGAGCGGTGACTCCAGGGTGAGTTCGGCGATCGGGCCGGACGCGGTGTGTTCGGCGGCGGCGAGGGCGAGTTCGAGGAAGAGGGTCGCGGGCGCGAAGACCGTGCCGTCGATGCGGTGATCGGCCAGCCAGGGGTGGTCGCTCGACGAGAGCGTGCTGGTGAGTACGGTCTCGTCCCGGTCGGCGAGATCGACGGCCGTAGCGAGCAGTGGATGATCCGGGCGATCGTGCCCGGGGAGCACCCTGTCACCGCGTACCCCCGACGTCAGCCAGTAGCGCCGACGGCGGAAGGCGTAGGTGGGGAGGTCGACAGGGGTCGCGCCGGGGAAGAAGGCGGCCAGATCGGTCGGCGCTCCCGCCGTGTGGGCGCGGGCGAGCCCGGTGACGTACGCCTCGGCTTCGGGCCGTCCCGCGCGCTGAAGCGGTACGACGGCGATCCCGGCCCCGCCGATGGAGTCGGCCGCCATGGCCGTGAGGACGGCGTCGGGGCCCACTTCGAGGAGGACGGTGGTGCCCTCGGCCTCCAGGGCGCGCAGGGCGTCGAGGAAGCGGACGGGCTCGCGGATCTGCCGTACCCAGTACTCGGGTGAACACAGCTCCCCGGCGTCGGCGATCTCCCCGGTCACGGTGGAGACGAGCGGGATCCGTGGCGTGCGGTACGCGACGCTCTCGGCGACGGACCGGAAGGCGTCCAGGATCCCGTCCATATGTGGCGAGTGGAAGGCGTGGCTCACCGTGAGCCGGCGGGTCCGCCTGCCGCGTGCCTCCCAGGCCGCCGCGGCGGCATCGGCCGCTTCGGCGTCGCCGGAGAGCACCACGGCCTCGGGGCCGTTCACGGCGGCGACGACCAGACCGGTCCGGTCCTCCAGGAACCCTCCGGCTTCCGCCTCCGTCGCCTGTACGGCGATCATGGCGCCGCCCTCGGGGGCCCGCCGCATCAGCCGCCCGCGGGCGGTGACCAGCCGGGCGGCGTCGGCGAGCGACCAGAGGCCCGCGATATGCGCGGCGGCCAGTTCGCCGATGGAGTGACCGGCGACGTGGTCGGGGGTCGGACCGTGGTGTTCCAGCAGTCGGGCGAGGGCGACTTCGACGGCGAAGAGCGCGGGCTGGGCGTAGTCGGTCCGGTGCAGGAGGGCGATCTCCTCGGCACCCGGTGCGGGGGTGATCACCGAGGTCAACGGTCGGTCGAGGTATCTGTCCAGCTCCGCGCAGACGGCGTCGAAGGCCGCGGCGAAGACGGGGTGGGCCCGGTACAGCTCGCGGCCCATGCCGACGCGTTGTGCGCCCTGCCCGGTGAAGACGAACGCGGTACGCCCGGGACCGGCCGCGGTGCCGCGTACCACCCGGGGCGAATCCTCGCCCATCGCCAGGGCGTCGAGCCCGCTGAGCAGGTCTGCGGCGTCGCCGCCGATGACGACGGCCCGTTCCTCGAAGTCGGTACGGGTGGCGGCGAGGGCGTAGCCGATATCGGCGGGGTGTACGGGCCCGCCACCGCTCAGCCGGGTGTGCAGCCGGGCGGCTTGGGCACGCAGCGCCGCTCCGGTACGGCCCGACACCGGCCAGGGGACGGGGGCCGCCCCTGTGGTGGCCGTGGGAGTGGTCCCGGTGCCGGCCGCCGGGCCCGGCGCGGGCCGGGTCTCGGGAGGGGCCTGCTCGATGACGAGGTGGGCGTTGGTGCCGCTGATGCCGAAGGACGAGATCGCGGCCCGGCGCGGTCGGCCCGTCGCGGGCCAGGGTCGCTGTTCGGTGAGGAGCACGGCGGAGCCGGGTGTCCAGTCGACGTGCGGGGTGGGTTCGGTGATGTGGAGGCTGCGCGGGAGGATGCCGTGGCGCAGGGCTTCGACCATCTTGATGACGCCGCCGACGCCCGCCGCCGCCTGGGCGTGGCCGATATTGGACTTCAGGGTTCCGAGGTACACGGGTGCGTGGCCGTCGCGACGGCCGCTGCCGTAGGTGGCGATGAGGGCTTCGGCCTCGATCGGGTCGCCGATCCTGGTCCCGGTGCCGTGTGCCTCGACGGCGTCGATATCGGCGGGTGCCAGCCGTCCGTCGGCCAGGGCCTCCCGGATGACGCGCCGCTGGGAGGGGCCGTTGGGGGCGGTGAGTCCGTTGGAGGCGCCGTCCTGGTTGACGGCGCTGCCGCGGATCACGGCCAGCACCCGGTGGCCGTTGCGGCGCGCGTCGTCGAGGCGTTCCAGGAGGAGCAGGCCCGCGCCCTCCGCCCACGATGTGCCGTCCGCGTCCGCCGAGAACGCCTTGCTGCGGCCGTCGGGGGCGAGCCCGCCCTGCCGGGAGAACTCCACGAACATCCCGGGGGACGACATGACGGCGACACCGCCCGCGATCGCCAGGGACGATTCGCCCCAGCGCAGCGACCGTACGGCCATATGCAGGGCGACCAGGGACGACGAGCAGGCCGTGTCGACGGTGACGGCGGGTCCGATCAGTCCCAGGTGGTAGGCGACGCGGCCGGAGACGACGCTGGACGTGGTGCCGGTGAGGACGTGCCCCGCGGTGTCCTCGTCCGCCTCGTGCATCCGGGGGCCGTAGTCGAGGGCCGTGGCGCCGACGAAGACGGAGGTACGGCTGCCGTCGAGGGTCCGGGGGTCGATCCCGGCCCGTTCCACCGCCTCCCAGGAGGTTTCGAGGAGCAGTCGCTGCTGCGGGTCCATGCCGAGGGCCTCCCGTGGGGAGATCCCGAAGAACTCGGCGTCGAAGTCTCCCGCGTCATGGAGGAATCCGCCGTGGCGGACGGAGTCGTCGCCGATCCGGTCCGCGCGCAGGCCCCAGCCGCGGTCGGCGGGGAACTCCGAGACGGCGTCCACGCCGTCGGCGACCAGCCGCCACAGCTCCTCGGGGGAGGTGACCCCGCCGGGGTAGCGGCAGGCCATGCCGATGATCGCGACGGGTTCGGCGTCCCGTGCCGACGGGTGGCGCCGCTCCCCGGGCCGGTGTTCCTCCCCGGCTTCTCCCCCGGCCCCGAGCAGGCCGGTCAGATGAGCCGCGAGGGCGGTGGGCGTGGGGTGGTCGTAGAGGAGTCCGCCGGACAGGCGCAGCCCGGTGGCGGCGGAGAGCGCGGCGCCGAGCTGCTCGGCCGTCAGGGAGTCGAACCCCAGCTCCCCGAAGGTGCGGTGGGGTTCGATACGCCGTTCGTCGGTGTGTCCGAGGACGGTCGCGATATGGGAGGAGAGCAGGGCGGCGACGTCCCGTGGGCCGGGCGGCTGGTCCCCCGCCGCCGGGTCGGTGGTGGCCGGGGGCGTGCCGGGCATCGGCGCGGCGGGGGCGGCCGTGGTGTTGGGATCGGTGTCAGTGTCGGTGTCGGTGCCGGTGTCGAACCAGTGCCGTTCGCGTTGGAAGGCATAGGTGGGCAGGTCCGTACGGCGGGCCGCGGTACCGGTGTACGCGGCGCCCCAGTCGACCCGCCCGCCCCGTACGAACACGGTCGCCAGGGCGGCCAGCAGCGTTCGGGCCTCGGGGCGGTCGGCGCGCAGGGCGGAGACCTGGACCGCCGCCGCGCCGTCGCGTACCGATGCGGCGGCCATGGCCGAGCAGACGGCGTCGGGCCCGAGTTCGAGATAGGTGGTAACGCCCTCGGTCTCCAGGGCGCGTACGGCGTCGAGGAAACGGACCGGGCGGCGGATCTGGTCCACCCAGTAGCCGGGCGCGGTCATGAGGCCGTCGTCCGCCGGGAGGCCGGTGACGGTGGAGACGATCGGTGTGGTCGGCGAGGCGAACCGCAGGTTCGCCACGACCGCCCGGAACTCGTCCAGTACGGGCTCCATGAGCGGCGAGTGGAAGGCGTGGGAGACCCGGAGCCGGTTCGTCCTGCGACCCGCGGCGGCGAGCCGCTCCGCGACGTCGGCGGTGGGCCCGGCCTCCCCGGACAGGACGACGGCGCGGGGGCCGTTGACGGCGGCGACGACCACCCCGCGCGTCAGCAGGGGCCGCACCTCGTCCTCGGTCGCCTCCACCGCGATCATGGCGCCCCCGGCGGGCAGGCCCGCCATCAGCCGGCCCCGGGCGGCGACGAGGGCGCACGCGTCGGGGAGGGAGAGGATCCCGGCGGCGTGGGCGGCGGCGACCTCGCCCACGGAGTGCCCGGCGAGCAGGTCCGGCCGGAGGCCGAAGGACCGCACCAGACGGAACAGGGCGACCTCGACGGCGAACAGCGCGGGCTGGGTGAAGCGGGTGTCGTCCAGTCCGGCGCCGGAGCCGATCACTTCACCGAGGCTGCGGTCGAGCAGCGGGTCGAGATACCCGCTCACCTCGTCGAACGCGGTGGCGAACACGGGGTACGCCGCGTACAGCCCGGCTCCCATGAGCATCCGCTGGCCGCCCTGGCCGCCGAACAGGACGGCGAGACGTCCGGTGCGCGCCGTGCCGGACACCGCGTCCGACGAGGTGTTGCCGTCGGCCAGGGTGTCCAGTCCCGCCAGCAGTTCCTCCAGGATGCCGCCCGGGTCGCCGCTGCCGTCGGCGACGACGACGGCGCGGTGGTCGAACGCGGCGCGGGTCGTGGCGAGCGACCAGCCGATGTCGACGGGGTCCGCCCCGGTCCCCTCGGCGCGTACGGCGTCGCCCAGTCGGCGTGCCTGGGCGCGCAGGGCGGCGGCGCCCCGGCCCGAGACGACCCACGGCACCACCGCGGGGGCGTCGGTGCCCGGCTCACGCCCACCGCCGTCGGCGGGGGCGTCGGTGCCGGGAGCCGCGCCCACCACGACATGGCAGTTGGCGCCTCCCATCCCGAACGAGCTCACCCCGGCCACCAGGGGCCGGTCGGGGTGCGGCCACGGGGTGGCCGTGCGCTGTACGGCGAGCCCCAGGTCGTCGAAGGGGACGGCGGGGTTGGGGGTCTCGAAGTTACGGCTGGGGGGCAGCTCCCGGTGGTACAGGCCGAGGAGCGTCTTCAGGAGTCCGACGATGCCGGCCGCGCCTTCGAGATGGCCGACGTTGGTCTTCGCCGAGCCGATCCGCAGCCGGTCCCCGGCGGACCGGCCCGCGCCGAGGGCCGCGCCCAGGGCGGCGGCTTCGACCGGATCGCCGACGGGGGTGCCGCTGCCGTGCGCCTCGACGTACTGGACGCTCCGGGCGTCGATACCGGTGTCCTCGTACGCGCGGCGGATCACCTGCTCCTGGGCGGACCGGCTCGGTACGGTCAGGCCGGCGGTGGCTCCGTCGTTGTTGACGGCGCTGCCGTGCAGGACGCCGTAGATCCGGTCCCCGTCGGCCAGCGCCGTCTCCAGTGGTTTGAGGAACACGGCGGCGCCGCCCTCACCGGGGACGAAGCCGTTCGCCCGGGCGTCGAAGGCGTAGCAGATGCCGTCCGGGGAGACCGCGCCGAAACGTTCCTCGGTGACCCGCTGATCGGCGAGTACGCTCAGATTCACGCCCACGACGACGGCCGCCGTCGCCTCGCCCGACCGCAGGCTCTCACGGGCGAGGTGGACCGCGACGAGCGACGAGGACTGGGCGGTGTCGACGGTGAGGCTGGGTCCCCGCAGATCGAGATGGTGGGAGACCCGGTTGGCGATGACGGCCCGGCTGAGGCCGGCCATGCTGTACTGCGTGATCGCGTCGGTGCCCTGTCGGTAGACCAGCCTCGCGTAGTCGTCGCGGGAGGTGCCGACGAACACCCCGGTGCCGCTCCCGGCGAGCGTGCCGGGCACGGTACCCGCGTCCTCCAGCGCCTCCCAGGCCAGTTCGAGCGCGAGTCGCTGCTGGGGGTCCATGGCGGCCGCCTCCCGCGGCGACAGCCCGAAGAACCCGGCGTCGAAGGCGTCGACGTCCGTCAGGAATCCACCGCGCCGGCCGTCCGGCCCCTCGGCGACTCCGTCACCGCCGGAGCGCAGCAACTCCCAGAAGGCCCGCGGGCCGGACGCGCCCGGCAGTCGGCAGGACACCCCGACAACGGCCACGTCGGCGACGACAGCGATCTTCTTCATGATCGGGTGGGTTCCTTCATGGAGGTTCGACGGCGGCGATACGGCAGCGATACGGCGGCGATCGTGATGCGTCGGGCACGCGGATGACGTCGGGCACACGGCGGCGGGGGAACCCCGGAAGCGTGGGGAACGCGAAGGCGGACGCGGAGCAGTATCACCGGCAGGGACCCGCGGCCCGGTCTCACCCGGGTCATCGGCGCCTTGCGGAAGGCCGACGAGCGGGCGGTGAACCGATGGTGACGAGCCGGTGACGGACCGTCGGGTAGCGTCGGGCGGCATTCGGCCCTCCGCCCACGGGATTCCCGGTGGGCTCCGGTGGCCCGCCACCACGCCCGACACAGTGGGGAGCAGACCGATATGGCCCGTACGACCGACGCCGCCCCGGACGCCACCGCCGGTGCCGTGGAGCACGGCAGACGCTATCTACGGGCCTTCAACTCGGGCGATATCGACCGGCTCGACCCGCTGTACGCGGAGGACGCGATCTCCGTGTGGGAGCCGGGGAATCCGCTGACCGGGCAGGCCCGCAGGGACGCCCTCGCCGCCTTCCTCGCGCTCGGGCCGCGGATGACGGCCGTGCTCCGGGAGGCGTTCGTCACCGGTGACACGGCGCTGCTGATCGTCGACTGGTCCGTCGAGATCGCCGCGCCGGAGGGGACGGAGCTGATGGCGGGAACCGGTGTCGACGTCCTGCGGCTGGGGGCCGACGGCACCTGGCGCTTCGCGGTCGACAACCCGTTCGGCGGGGCGCCCCCACGACCGGAGTGACTCCCCATCCGGCCCGGGGAACGTCCGCTGACCGCCGGGAGACCGCGGGAAGAAGGGCGCGGCGGGGCAGGTCGTTACCGTCGGCGCATGACCTCAGACGCGCCATCGGCCGCGCATGAATCCGAACTCGCCGATCCGTTACTGCTCCAGTGGCTCGCCGCACTCGGCCTGGGTGTCGAGTATGTACGGGGGGAGGGCAACACCCTCTTCCTCACCGCCGACGACGGCACGGAGACCGCCGTCATCGACTACGCCGGCGGTTACGGCTCCCTCGTCCTGGGGCACAACCATCCCGGCATCGTGGCCGCCGCCCGCTCGTTCCTCGACGCGGGCACCCCGACGCTGGCACAGGGCTCCCGGCAGCCCGCCGCGAGCCGGGTCGCCGCCGTGCTGGACGGGATCGTCCGGCGGGAGTTCGGCACGGACGAGCCGTACTTCTCGGTCTTCTCCAACAGTGGCGCCGAATCCGTCGAAGTCGCCCTCAAGCACGCCGAGTTCGACCGGGGTCTGCGGATCCGGGCGATCCACGAGGAGATCGCCGGGCATCTCGACGCCGCGGCCGCCGCCGTACGGGCCGGTGAGGCCAAGCCGCCCGACGCGGTGTTCGAGGCCCTGGGCATCGGCGCGGCGGCGGAACCGGCCCCCGACACGCCGCACACCCCCGACGACGCCGGCGCCCCCGACAACGCCGCCGACAACGACACCTCCGATACCGGCGGGGAGTGGTGGGTACGGGCCGTCCTGCGGGAGAACGCCCGGCGCGCCGCCCGGCCGCCGCTCCTGCTCACCCTGGAGGGCTCCTTCCACGGCAAACTCATCGGCAGTGTCCAGCTGACCCACAACGCGGCGTACCGGACACCGTTCGAGGCGATGGCCCCGCCCGCCCGGTTCATTCCCTTCGACCGGCCGGAGGCCCTCGCCGGGGTCTTCGAGCGGGAGCGGGGCGTCCTGCTCGACGTCGTCGTGGAGAACGGAGAGGTCGGGGTGCGGGAGCGGGGCTTCCCCGTCTTCGCGGCGTTCGTGTGCGAGGTGATCCTGGGCGAGGGCGGCATCCGAAGGGTCACGCCGGGTGCCGCCGCGGAGATCCAGCGGGCCTGTGCCGCCGCCGACTGCCCGATCGTGGTGGACGAGATCCAGAGCGGCATGGGCCGTACGGGCGCCTTCTTCGCCAGTTCCCACATCGGTCTGCGGGCGGATTACTACACCCTCGCCAAAGGGCTGGGCGGCGGGCTCGCCAAGACGGCCGTGACCCTGATCCGGGGCGGCCGGTACCGTCCGGAGTTCGAGCTGGTCCACACCTCGACCTTCGCGAAGGACACCTTCTCGTCCACGATCGCGCTGCGGACGCTGGAGTTGCTGGAGGCCGACGACGGCCGGGCCTACCGGCTGGCGCGGGAGGGCGGAGAGCGGCTGACGGAAGTGTTCGACGCGCTGCGTGCGGCCTTCCCCGAGGTGGTCAAGGACGTCCGGGGGACCGGGCTGATGCTGGGTCTCGAACTCCACGACCAGTCAGGTTCGGTGATGGAGGCGGTACGCGACGCGGCCCGCTCGGGCACCTTCGGCTATCTCGTCGCCGGGTATCTGCTGCGCGTACACCGTATCCGGACCTTCCCCACCGCGAGCGCCGTGAACACCCTGCGCTTCGAGCCGTCGGTCCTGCTCACCGAAGAGGAGGTCCGGCGGTTGGACATCGCCCTCCGGGAGCTGTGCGAGGTCCTGCGGGAGGGCGACGAGCGGGCGTTCATCGGCGGGTGAGCGCGATCGGGGGGCTACGGCCGGCCGCCGGCCGGGGCCCTCAGCCCGAGGAGGGCTCTGATGGAGCGGCGGCGTTCGTCCGGCCGCAGGCCCGCGCCCCGGGCCAGTTGCCGCTGGAACCACCGTACGGCGCCGCGGTGCTCGCCAGGCTCGGACGACAGCAGACAGTCGATCAGCTCGTCGACGGCGGCGTCGGAGAGTGCGTCCAGGGTGAGGGTGGTGGCGTGAGGCTTCCCGCCGCCCCAGCCGGGCCTGCGCCGCAGCAGCCGCGGCCCGGCCGAGACCACGACGACGAGCGGCGCCCCCGCGGTGTCGGCCAGGCCGTCCACGAAGTCCAGCACCTCGTCGTCGGCGCGGTCGAGGTCGTCGACGACGAGGACGAGCGGCCGGGTCAGCTCCGTACGCTCCAGAAATTCCCGCCATTCGGCCAGTTCCGCCGCCGGGTCGTTCCCGGGGTCCGGAGGGGTGCGGGGATGGATGAACGGGACGAGGCAGGTCCTGAGCCACCTCAGCCGCTCCTCCGCGTCGTCGACCACCTGGCGGAACGCGTCGAGGAGTTTGTCCATCTGCCGCTGCGGAGGATCGTCCGGCAGGATCCCGCAGAGGGCGTTGACCAGCTCGCACTGGATGGCGTGCGCGCCGTTCGCGCCCGTACCCGGCGGTTCGGGGCCCGCGTCCCGGGGTCCTGCGGTGCCCGGCGCCGGGACCCGGTGGTGGGCCGGCCGCGCCAGACCGGCCGTCCGGCGTCCGAACTCGGCCAGCAGCCGCGACTTGCCCGTCCCCGCCTCGCCCAGCACGGTCACCAGCTGTGCGTGCGACCGTTGCCCGGACAGCTCCTCCAGGCCCCGCAGCAGCTCCAGCTCGGACTCGCGGTCGACGAGGGGGAGGGGGGACGGACCGTGTCCGACGGCCTCCCGGCGCACCCCGCCGACCGCCCACTCGCCGGGCCGGTCACCGCGGTGGTAGACCACGGCGGACTCCGTGGCCCGCCGGGTGTCGTCGCAGACCCTGATCTCGCCCGCGTGCGTGCGGGCGAGCAGGGCGCGTCCCCGGTCGAGCAGGGCGCCCGCGGCCGTCACCGGGGTGCCGTCGGCGAGCCGATGGCGTACGAGCGCCTCCCCGCTGACGACCGCGGTACGCAGGACGGGCCCGTCGGTCTGCCGCGCCGTACGGCCGGTGGCGCCGGTACGCGACTCGTCCCCGATCGTGAGCGATGCCATCACCGCGCACTCGGCCGCGTCGCCGTCCCGCTCCCGGCCGCCGAACACCGCCAGGGACACCGGGCCGTGGGTGGCGCTGACCCTGCCGCCGAAGTACTCGACGCTGTCCGTGATCAGGGCGGCGATATCCGTCGGCGGGCCGGCCGCGGCGCCCCCCGGGGCCGGGCAGGACCGCACCATGAGAACGCTCAGGGGTTCGCGTTCGCCGGTCGCGCCCCGTTCCCCGGCGGCGCCACGGCCGGGCGCGCGGCCGGAGGCCCGCCCGGGCCGCTCGTCGTGCCGGAAGGCGCGCTGGACCGGGATCGACGGTACCGCCCCGGGCTCGGTGCCCGCCGTCGGCGGGGCGGTGGCCGGGCCGCCCGGCGGGGGTGCTCCGCGCGGCGCGCGGGTCCCGGCGCGCTCGGCGCCGGTCAGAACGGGACGGCGTACGGCCGCCGGGGCGACGGTCCCCTCGTCCGCCGTACGATCGGCGTCGGCACGCTGGTCACCGTGGCGGTCCGGTCCACGGCCGGCCTCGAAGACCCCGCCGTCCGACGCCCACACAGGTGCCGGCACGGACACCGGCGCGGATGCGGATGCGGATGCGGATGCGGACGCGGACAGCAGGGCCGTGTCCCGGCCGCAGAGTTCCCAGGGGTGGACCGTCCCGGGCGGCAGCAGGGAGTCGTCGTGTTCCAGGATCGCCCGTTGAAGGCTCCGGAGCTCCCGGCCGGGCTCCAGACCGAACCCTTCCACGAGTGCCGTACGTACCGTGGTGTAGACGCCCAGCGCGTCCGCCTGGCGGCCGCTGCGGTAGAGCGCGAGCATCAGCTGTCCGGACGATCGTTCGCGCAGTGCCGTGCGCGCCACCATCGATTCCAGTTCCTCCAGCACGGCGAGATGGTGGCCGCAGGCCAGCTCGGCGTGGAAGTAGTCCTCCATCACGTTCCACCGGGCGTTCTGGGCGGCGACCAACTCCGGCCAGGCGAAGCCCGCTTCGACGAGGTCCGCCAGCACCGGTCCGCGCCACAGCCCGAGGGCGTCCCGCAGGACCCGCGCGGCCCGCCCCGGTTCTCCGGCCGCCAGGCCGGCCCGTCCTTCGTCCGCGCGACGGTGGAAACGGAAGAGATCGACGTCCTCGGGTTCGACGCGGAGCCGGTAGCCGGGGGACTTCGTGTCCAGGGCGGCCGTGACGCCGTCCGCCGGCGACGGCGTCCGGTTCAGTTCGCGCCGCAGGCCCCATACGGCGTTCTGCAGGATCTTCCGCGCCGACAACGGCGCGTCGTCGACGGACCACAGGGCGCCGATGAGCTGACTGGTCGCCACCACCCGGTTGGCGTGCAGCAGCAGGTACCCGAGGGTCGCCCTCCTCTTGATACCGCCGAGCGTCAGGGACCGGTCGCCGTCCAGTACTTCCATCGGCCCCAAGATCCGGAATTGCACGTGTTCCTCTCCCCGGTGCGCACAAGAAATATCGAACGGCATCCGACCGGAACCGAATAGAATTTCGACCTCGAATAGTGCAAGTCGCAAGTAAATTCATTACCATCGGCACACCCTTCATTCACCGCAGCGGAAAACCCTGCGAACGTTGGCCGAAAAGTCCCTGAAATCCATCCGGCACACCGCCGCGTCTCCGCGCGTCAACACGGCAGGCAACACGTCGCCATATCCGGGAAAGCGTGATGGACGAGAAGTGGACAAACCGTGACTGCCGCCACATCGCCGCACTTCAGGCAATCCACCGGCCCTCGATAAACGAGGGCGCACGCCGTGGGGCTCGCACTCCGGCGCCCACCGGGAACCACCGGCGCGCAGCTCCGCGCTCCGCCCGTTCCACCGTCCGGCCCGTCCTGCGCGGAACACCCGGTTACCGCCGTGTGAACGGGGCCAGGACGGCCGAATCCGATATCCGGCTAGGTTCGGATTCGGCAGCTTTGAATCCGGTGCCGCTTTACCGCTCCCACGGATCAGGAGAATCCACCCCGGCGAACCGCCGGGTGCCGTC
>NZ_JBHYZV010000134.1:0-12255 GCF_042753905.1 Streptomyces sp. NPDC059248
CGCCAACTCCACACCCGACACACCAGCCACCCCGGCACGCACCAACCGCGGCGCCAACACACGACCACCACGAACCGCCACCTGCGGCTCATCGGTACCGAGTACGGCGTTCCAGTCGGGCTGCTCGCCCTCGCGGTCGGGATCGGCCAGTTCGAGATCGGCCAGGACGAACCGTCCCGGGTGCTCCGACTGGGCGCTGCGCAGCAGCCCCCACACCGACGCCTGCGCGAGGTCCGGCGTCTCGTCCCCGGCGGCCGCGACCGCACCCCGCGTCGCCACGACCAGCCGGGTCCGGGCCAGTCGGGGCTCGGGCAGCCAGCGGCGCAGCAGGGTCAGGACGTACGACAGGAGTTCGCGTGCCGCCTCGCCCGGGTCCCCCGCCGGAGTCTCGACGGGCACCACGACGGCATCGGGCGCCTCGGCCCCTTCGGCCAGCGCGCTCTCCAGGGCCGCCAGGTCGGCGGGGCCGTCCTCCCCGAGGACGGTGACGCGCGCCGTGGCGGTCCCGTCGGGGGCGACGGGCACCCAGTCCACCGCGTACAGCTGGTTGCGGGAACCGCGTCGGGCACCGTCGATGCGGGTCTGCTCGACCGCTCGTACGGTGAGGGAATCGATCGACACGACCGCGGCGCCCGTCTCGTCCACCGCGTCCAGTCGGATGGTGCTGTCCCCGGTCGCGATGGAGCGGACACGCAGCCGCGTGGCACCGGGGCGGTCGAGCCGGACACCGGTCCAGCTGAACGGCATCCGGTGCGCGCCGCGTTCGCCGTCGGTCACCAGGGTGACGCCGCTCTGCAACGCGGCGTCGAACAGTGCGGGGTGGATGGAGAATCCGGCGGCCGCGCCGCTCTCGGGCAGTTCGACCTCGGCGTACGACGTGTCACCGTCCCGCCAGGCCGACCGTACGCCCTGGAAGACGGGGCCGTAGTCGTAGCCGATCTGAGCCAGCTTGCCGTACAGCTCGTCGACGTCGACGGGTTCGGCGTCCGCCGGCGGCCACTGGGCGGCCCAGTCCCCGTCCGGGGTACGGTCCGGGGCGAGCGCCCCGCGCGCATGGCAGACGGTCTCCCCGCCGGACTCCGGGCGGGTGTAGATCGCGACCTCGCGGTGGCCGTCCTCGGCCGCTTCCCCGATGGTGACCTGGACCTGGACGGTGAGCCCGTCCTCCAGGATCAGGGGCGCCTCCAGGACGAGTTCGTCCAGTACGGGGGTCCCGGCGCGCCGTCCGGCGGCGAGCGCCAGCTCGACCAGCCCGGTGCCGGGCACGACGATCGTGCCCAGGAGCAGGTGCTCGGCGGCCCACGGCTGGGTGTCGGTGGACAGCCGGCCGGTGAACAGCCACTCGTCGCGGTCGCCGACCTGCGCGGCCCCGGCCAGGATCGGGTGCCCGACCGCGCCCAGTCCGGCGGCGCCGGGGTCCGCGCTGCCGGTGTTGGGAGCCAGCCAGTAGCGCTCGCGCTGGAACGGGTACGTCGGCAGCGGCACCATCCGGGCGCCGCTGTCCCGGTAGAACGTCGACCAGTCCACCGTCGCGCCCGCGGTGTGCGCCCGGCCGAGGAAGCCGGCGAAGACCGTGGTCTCCGGCTGCTTGGCGCGCAGCGCGGGCAGCAGGGCCGCCTCCACGCCCTCCGTCAGCCGCTCGTCGAGGCACTGGCGGGCCATCGCGGTCAGCACCGCGTCGGGACCCAGCTCCAGGAAGCGGCGGACGCCCAGCTCCCACAGCGTGGCCACACCGTCGGCGAACCGTACGGCCTGCCGCACATGCCGCACCCAGTAGCCGGCGTCGGTCAGCTCGGTCGACACCGGCCGGCCGGTCACGTTGGAGACGATCGGGATGGTGGGCTCCGCGAACCGCAGACCCCGGGCCACCGTCTCGAACTCGGCCAGCATGGGTTCCATACGAGGTGAGTGGAAGGCGTGCGACACCCGTAGCCGGGACGTCTTGCGCCCCTCCCACCGCGGCAGCCACTCCTCGACGGCGTCGGCGTCACCGGACACCACCACAGCGCGCGGCCCGTTGACGGCGGCGATCTCCAACCGTCCCGTGAAGTCGGTGAGGCCCGCGGCCACCTCGGCCTCGTCGGCCTGTACGGCCACCATCGCGCCACCGGCCGGGAGCGCGCCCATCAACCGGCCGCGCGCCACCACCAGAACGCACGCGTCGCGCAGTGACAGCACCCCGGAGACATGGGCCGCCGCCAGTTCGCCCACCGAGTGGCCGATCAGGTAGTCGGGGCGCAGGCCGAGGGATTCGACCAGCCGGAACAGCGCCACCTCGACCGCGAACAAGGCGGCCTGGGTGAACTCCGTCGAGTCCAGGCTGCCGTCCCGCGCGGCCAGCAGCTCCCGGACCGAGCGGCCCAGCAGCGGGTCCAGCTCCGCACACACCTCGTCCAGCGCCGCCGAGAACCGCGGGTACTCCCGGGCGAGTTCGAGGCCCATGCCCGCGCGCTGCGAGCCCTGGCCCGTGAACAGGAACGCGGTCTTGCCTCCGGGGGCCCGCTGCCCGTCCTCGCCGGCGGCGAGGGCCGCCAGCGAGGACAGCAGCGTGTCCCGGTCCTGAGCCACGACCACGGCACGCTCGTCCAGCAGCGCCCGGGTCGTCGCCGTGGAGTAGCCGACGTCCGCGGGGGACAGCTCCGGGTGGCCGGCCAGATACGACCGCAGCCGCTCCGCCTGCGCCCGCAGCGCGGCCCCGCCGCGGGCGGACACCAGCACCGGGACGGCGGCCGGAGACCGGGTCTCCTCGACGGGCTCGGCGTCCGCGCCGTCCGCGGCGGGCGCCTCTTCCAGGATCACGTGCGCGTTGGTGCCGCTGATGCCGAACGACGAGACGCCGGCCCGGCGCAACCGCCCCGCCCGTGCGGCCCATGCGCGCTTCTCGGTCAGCAGCTCGACCTGACCCGAGGCCCAGTCGACATGGGGGGAGGGCTCGTCCACATGCAGGGTCGGCGGCAGTTCGCCGTGCCGCATGGCCTGCACCATCTTGATCACACCGGCGACCCCGGCCGCGGCCGACGTATGACCGATGTTCGACTTGATCGACCCGAGGAAGAGCGGATCGTCGATCCGCTCGCTTCCGTAGGTCGCGAGCAGCGCCCGCGCCTCGATCGGGTCGCCCAGCGTCGTGCCCGTGCCGTGGCCCTCCACCGCGTCGACCTCGGCCGGGCTCAGGCCCGCGTTGGCCAGGGCCGCGCGGATCACCCGCTCCTGCGAGGGGCCGTTCGGCGCGGTCAGTCCGTTGCTCGCACCGTCCTGGTTGGTCGCGCTGCCCCGGACGACCGCGAGCACCCGGTGCCCCTTGCGGCGCGCCTCCGACAACCGTTCGAGGACGAGGAGACCGATGCCGTCCGCGAAGCCGGTGCCGTCGGCGGACGCCGCGTACGCCTTGCACCGGCCGTCGGGGGCCAGGCCCCGCTGCCGGCTGAACTCGGTGAACAGGAACGGGCCGGCGATCACGGTCACGCCGCCCACCAGAGCCAGCGAGCACTCCTTGGACCGCAGCGCCTGCGCCGCCAGATGGATCGCCACGAGTGAGGAGGAGCAGGCGGTGTCGACGGTGACCGCGGGGCCTTCGAGGCCCAGGGTGTAGGCGATCCGGCCGGAGATCACACTGCTCTGGGTGCCGCTGAGGCGGAAGCCCTCCAGCTCCGGCACCCCCGAACCGCCGTAGTCCGAGGTGACCGCCCCGCAGAAGACGCCGGTGTCGCTGCCGCGCAGCGACGTCGGGTCGATACCCGCGCCCTCGAACGCCTCCCAGGCGCCCTCCAGCGCCAGCCGCTGCATCGGGTCGATGGCCAGCGCCTCGCGCGGGCTGATCCCGAAGAACTCCGCGTCGAAGTCGCCGACCCCGTCGACGAACCCGCCGGCGCGGGCGGACACCGTGCCCGGCTGCTCCGGGTCGGCGCCGTGCAGCCGCTCCAAATCCCAGCCGCGATCGGTCGGGAAGGCGGTCATGGCGTCCCGCCCGGAGGCCACCAGCTCCCACAGCTCGTCCGGCGAGGACGCGCCGGGGTAGCGGCAGCTCATGCCGACGATCGCCAGCGGCTCGCTGTCGCGGTCCTCCAGCTCCCGCACCCGGCGGTTGGCGGTACGCAGCTCCGTGGTGACCTTCTTGAGGTAGCTGCGGAGCTTCTGCTCGTCTGTGTGCGTGCTCATGCCGACCCGAGCTCCTTGTCGATCAGATCAAACATCTCGTCGTCGGAGACCGGGTCCAGGTCGCCGTCGGATTCCACGTCCAGGTCGGACACCCCGCCGCCGACGCCGCTGAGCACGGACCGCAGCCGGTTGCTCAGATAGCGCAGCCGGGGCTCGATCTCGGCCAGCCCGCGTTCGTCTCCGGCCACCCTGATCAGCAGCTCCTCCAGCCCGCGCAGCTCGTCGTCGAACGGCGGGCGCTGGTCGTCGGCCGCGACACCGCCGACCTCCTTGAGGAGCAGCCGCGAGACCTCCAGGGGGGTGGGGTGGTCGAAGACGAGGGTGGCGGGCAGCCGCAGGCCGGTGGTCCGGCTGAGCCGGTTGCGCAGCTCCACCGCGGCCAGCGAGTCGAACCCCAGCTCCTTGAAGGCCCGCTCGGGCTCGACCTCCGCGCCGGACGAGTCGCCGCGGACGGCCGCGACCTGCGCCTGCACCAGCTCCAGGACGATCTGCTCACGGTCCGACTCGGAGACCCCCACGAGCCGCTGCGACAGCGATCCGCTCGCCGACTTCGCCCGCCGGGCGGGCGCGCGGACCAGACCGCGCAGAAGGGTGGGCAGCATCCCGTCCCTGGCCTGGACGCGCAGCGCCGCCAGGTCCAGTTGCAGGGGCACCAGAAGAGTCGACTCCGAGCCGAGGCTCGCGTCGAACAGCTCCAGGCCGAGTTCGGCGGGGAGGGCACCGATGCCGGTCCGCTGCATCCGGGCGATGTCGGCCTCGCCCAGCTCCCCGGTCATACCGGTGGAGTCGGCCCACAGGCCCCAGGCGAGGGAGGTGGCGGGCAGCCCGGCGGACCGGCGGACATGGGCGAGGGCGTCGACGGCGGCGTTGGCCGCCGCGTAGTTCGCCTGCCCGGGGTTGCCCAGCTGCGCCGCCGCCGAGGAGAACATGACGAACGCCGACAGGTCCATCCCCGCGGTCAGCTCGTGCAGATTCCACGCCGCGGTGAACTTGGGCCGCGCGACCCGGTCGAACTGCTCGGGCGTCAGGGACTCGATCACACCGTCGTCGAGCACACCCGCACAGTGGACGACCGCGGTCAGCGGTCGCTCCAGCGCAGCGAGCAGACCGGCCACCTGCGTACGGTCGGCGACATCGCAGGCCGCGACCTGTACGGCGGCGCCACGCGCCTCCAAGTCGGCGACCAGCTCGGCCACCCCGTCGGCCGCGGCGCCCCGACGGCTGACCAGCAGCAGCCGGCGCATGCCGTGCCGCTCTGCCAGATGCCGCGCCACCAGTGCGCCCAGACCGCCGGTACCGCCCGTGATCAGGACGGTGCCGTCCTGGTCCAAAGGCGCCGGAACGGTGAGGACGACCTTGCCGATGTTGCGGCCCTCGCGCAGGAAGCGGAACGCCTCCCGACCACGACGCACATCCCAGGTACGGATCGGGGACGGCTGGAGAACCCCGCGCTCGAACAGCGCGACGATCTCGGCCAGCATCTCCTGGATCCGCTCCGGGCCCGCCTCGACGAGGTCGTAGGACCGGTACCCGACACCCGGGTGCGTGCCCGCCACGACCTCCGGGTCGCGGATGTCGGTCTTGCCCATCTCGATGAACCGGCCGCCTCGCGGCAGCAACTCCAGGGAGGCGTCGACGAACTCGCCGGCGAGCGCGTTCAGCACCACGTCCATCCCACGGCCGTCGGTCGCGTCCGTGAACGTCTGCCGGAAGCCCAGGTCGCGCGAGGACGCGATCCGCTCACCGGCGACGCCCAGGGCGCGCACCGCGTCCCACTTGGCCGGGCTCGCGGTGGCGAAGACCTCCGCGCCGAAGTGCCGGGCCAGTTGGACGGCCGCCATGCCGACACCGCCGGCGGCGGCGTGCACCAGCAGCCGCTGCCCCGCGCGGAGCCCGGCGAGGTCGAGCAGCCCGTAGTAGGCGGTCAGGTACACCACCGGCACCGCCGCGGCCTCGGAGAAGCCGAGGCACTCGGGTTTGCGTACGACGGTACGGCGGTCGGCGACGGCCACCGGGCCGAACGCGTCGGTCACCAGGCCGAGGACCTCGTCGCCCGGCTCCAGGTCCGTCACCCCGGAACCCACTTCGAGTACGACTCCCGCGGCCTCGCTGCCCAGCGGGGCGTCACCCGGGTACATGCCGAGCGCGATCAGGACGTCGCGGAAGTTCACGCCCGCGGCCCGCACCGCGATCCGCACCTCGCCGACGCCCAGCGCGCGTCCGCCGTCGGAGGGCAGAACGGTCAGGTCCTCCAGCGAGCCCTTCCGCTTGGTGCCCAGCCGCCACGCCCCGTCGGGCGTACCGCCGGCGACCCGGCTGAGCCGGGGCACGAGTACCCGGCCCGCGCGCACCGCCAGCTGCGGCTCGTCCAGGCCCGCGAGCGCATCCCACTCGGGGGCATCGCCCTCGGCGCCTGCCTCCAGGTCCACCAGGACGAACCGGCCGGGGTGCTCCGACTGCGCGCTGCGCACCATGCCCCACACCGCGGCCTGCGCGGTGTCGGGCGACTCGTCGCCCACGGCGATGCCGCCCCGGGTCACGACGACCAGCCGGGACTCCTCCAGCCGCTCCTCCGCCAGCCACCACTGCACCAGAGCCAGTACGCCGTCGCGGACGTCCCGCTCCGCGTCGACCCGGGCGACGACCAGGTCCGGCCGCGGCTCGCCCTCGGACAGGGCGTGCCCCAGCGCGCCCATGTCCGCGTGGTCGACACCGAGCCGCACCACGCGCATGGGCTCCGGCCGCGGAACGGTGACCTCGGGCCAGTCCACCTGGAACAGCGCGTTCTTCGCGTCCCGTACGCCGTCGAGCTGTGCGGGGTCGAGCGGGCGAAGACCCAGGGCGTCCACCGCGGCGATCAGCGCCCCGGTGTCGTCCGTGACCTCGATCTTCAGGGCGGAACCGGCGGCGGGCCGGATGCGTACCCGGGCCTCGGTGGCGGCGGAGCGTCCCAGACGCACGCCCGACCAGGAGAACGGCAGATCCACCGGGGACCCGGCCGTCTTGGACAGCAGCGCGCCGTGCAGCGCGGCGTCGAACAGCGCCGGGTGGACACCGAACCCGCCGGCCGGGGTGGAGTCGGGCAGCGCGATCTCGGTGTAGACCTCGTCGCCGCGGCGCCAGGCCGCACGGACGCCCTGGAACAGGGGGCCGTAGTCGAGACCGATGTCCGCCAGCCGTTCGTAGAGAGTGCCCACGGCCACGGACTCCGCACCCGCGGGCGGCCACTGCGCCGGGAACCGCTCGGCGGGCTCCGCATCGGTGACCAGCCAGCCGCGGCCGTGGCAGACCGGCTCCGGGGCCCCGGTCTCGTCCGCACCGTTGTCGCCGTTCCCGCCCTCCTTGGCGCGGCTGTAGATCGCCAGTTCGCGGCGGCCGTCGGCGTCGGCAGGGCCGATGGTGAGCTGGACCCGGATGTCGTCGGTCTCGGTCACGACGAGCGGGGCCTCGAGGACGAGGTCGTCCAGTGCGGCGCAGCCGAGTTCACGTCCGGCGGTCAGGGCCATGTCGATCAGCGCCGTCCCCGGCACGATGACGGTGCCGAGTACTTCGTGGTCCCGGGTCCAGGGCTGGGTGTCCTGCGAGATCCGGCCGGTGAAGACCCATTCGTCGCGGTCCCCGACCGGCACGGCGGCAGCCAGCACCGGGTGGTTCATGGGTACTTGGCCGGCCGCGGACGCATCGCCCGCGCGCTTGCCGGGAGTCACCCAGAAGCGCTGGGGCTGGAAGGCGTAGGTGGGGAGGGGAACGGACTGCGCACCGGCATCGGTAAAGAGCGTGTCCCAGTCGACGGCGACACCGGCGTTGTGTGCCTCGGCGAGGGAGGTCGTGAACCGCTTGATGTTGCCTTCATGGCGGCGCAGGGACCCGATCGCCGTGGCCTGCCCGTCGGTAGTGCCCTCGATCGCCATGGTAAGGACGGGGTGCGGGGACATCTCCAGGAACGTGGTCGCGCCGTTGTCCGCAAGGGCTCGGACGGCGGGCTGGAATCCGACCCGGGTCCGCAGGTTGTGGTACCAGTAGGCGGCATCGAGAGCCGCGGTGTCCGTGTACTCGTTACGCGCCGTGGAGTAGAAACGGATCCGGCCCGTGGAGGGTTTGACAGGGGCCAGGAGGTCCAGCAGCTCGGACTCGATGGCTTCGACATGCGCCGTGTGGGACGCGTAGTCCACGGCGATACGCCGGGCCCGTATGCCTTCGGTGTCGCATATCGCGGACAGGGCGTCCAGATCACCCGGATCACCCGCCACCACGACCGACGCGGGTCCGTTGACCGCCGCGATCGACACCCGCCCCTCATACGGGGTCAGGAGGTTCTCGACCTCGTCGGCCGGCAGGGCGACGGACATCATCCCGCCGTGCCCGGCCAGACGGTCACGAACCAGACGACTACGAAGCGCCACAATCCGCGCGCCGTCCTCAAGGGACAGCCCACCCGCCACACACGCAGCGGCGATCTCGCCCTGCGAGTGGCCAACGACCGCCGAGGGCTCCACACCGTAAGACCGCCACAACGCGGCCAGCGAGACCATGACCGCCCACAGCGCCGGCTGGACGACATCCACACGCTCCAGAGTCGGAGCACCCTCCACACCCCTGAGGACATCGTCGAGAGACCAGTCCACAAAGGGCTCCAGCGCCTGGGCACACTCCGCCATACGACTGGCGAAGACGGGCGAGGTGTCGAGCAGCTCGACCGCCATCCCGTCCCACTGCGAACCCTGCCCGGGGAAGACGAAGACCGTCTTGCCGGCGACCGGGCGGCCCGTGACGACATGGTCGACCGGTTCACCGGTCGACAGGGCGCTCAGCCCGGAAAGCAGGCTGCCGCGGTCAGTGGCCACGACCACCGCACGGTGCTCCAGATGCGCCCGCGTCGTCGCCGCCGAGAAACCGGTGTCGGTGACGGACATGTCGGGACGGGCGATCAGCAGGGCCCGCAGACGATCGGCCTGCTCCCGCAACGCCGCCTCACTCCGGGCCGAAACCGGCACCGGAACCACCGACAGCGGCGCTACCACCCCGGTGTCGGTCGACACCTCATCCCCGACCGGCGCCTCCTCCAAAATCACATGCGCGTTGGTGCCGCTGATACCGAACGACGACACGCCGGCACGGCGCGGGCGTTCGGAGTCCGGCCACTCGCTCGCCTCGTTCGGCAGCCGGATGGCGCCCGACGCCCAGTCCACGTGCGGGGACGGCTCGGTCGCGTGCAGCGTGGGAGGCACCACGCCGTTCTGCATGGCCATCACCATCTTGATCACACCGGCCACCCCGGCGGCGGCCTGGGTGTGTCCGATGTTGGACTTGACGGAGCCGAGCCAGAGCGGCTCGCCTTCGCGCTCGCGGCCGTACGTGGCCAGTAGCGCCTCGGCCTCGATCGGGTCACCCAGCGTCGTACCGGTGCCGTGGCCCTCCACCGCGTCCACGTCGGACGGCCGCAGGCCCGCGTTGGCCAGGGCCGCGCGGATCACCCGCTCCTGCGAAGGACCATTCGGCGCCGTGAGCCCGTTGCTGGCACCGTCCTGGTTCACCGCGGCACCCCGCACCAGGCCCAGGATCCGGTGGCCGTTGCGGCGCGCGTCCGACAGCCGCTCCAGCAGCAGCAGGCCCGAGCCCTCGCCCCAGCCGACCCCGTCCGCGGCGGCGCTGTAGGCCTTGCACCGGCCATCCGCCGAGATCGCGCGCTGCCGGCTGAACTCGGTGAAGATATTCGGCCGGGAGAGCACCGTGATGCCACCGGTGACGGCGAGGGAGCACTCCCTGGACCGGAGGGACGCGCACGCCTGGGCGATCGCGACCAGGGAGGCCGAGCACGCGGTGTCCACGGTGACGGCGGGGCCCTCGAACCCGAAGGTGTAGGAGATACGACCGGACGCGACACTGGCCGCCGAGGAGATCATGAGGTAGCCCTCGATCTCCTCGTGCCGGTCGCTGGTCCCGGCGATGTACTGGTAGTCCGAGTGCATCGTGCCGACGAAGACACCGGTGTCGCTGCCGCGCAGCGACGTCGGGTCGATGCCGGCGTCCTCGAACGCCTCCCAGGCGCCCTCCAGCAGGACCCGCTGCTGCGGGTCCATGGACAGGGCCTCACGTGGGGTGATGCCGAAGAACTCGGCGTCGAAGTCGGCTATCCGGGAGACGAAGCCGCCCTCGCGTGTGTAGGCGGTGCCGGGGTGATCCGGGTCGGGGTGGTACAGCCGGTCCAGGTCCCAGCCGCGGTCGTCGGGGAACTCCGAGATCGCGTCACGGCCGGCGGCCACCAGATCCCACAGCTCTTCCGGTGATGTCACACCCCCGGGGAAGCGGCAGCTCATGCCCACGATCGCCAGCGGCTCGCTCGCCCTGTCGACGAGCGCCTGGTTCTGCCTCCGCAGCCGCTCGGTCTCCTTGACCGACTTCCGGAGCGCTCCGATGAGATCGTGCTTGTCGGTGGCCACAGTTACGCCTCCCCGTCCCGGACGCGGCAAGGCGCCCCGGTTCTCGACTGCATTCATTCCACGTTTTCCGCTTTGGGCCATCCGATCGCCGTCGCCGAACAGCACGGCTACAGGGCCGCATCGCCCCTCGGTCAAGAAACGCTCGGCTGTGGATCTTCCGGATTAATCCGGAACGCGCCGGCCATCTGCGAACAGAACTGTTTCAGCCATTACTCATCCCCGTTGTGAACCGTCGACGTGGCAGCGGTGCGGTGTCTCCGCGCCCCTGCTGCGAGAACTCGCCCGGCGAGCAGTGCTGCTCAAGCCGTGCTGATGGACAGCGTGCCGCACGACCGGCACCCGCCAGCGACCAACAGGCCCCCGAGCCAGCAACCTGCCACGGATTCGATCGGGCCGTCACGCAGCATCAGCATTCCTGTTCACCGCGTCACGGGTTCCCGGAAAAGCGTGCACCAAGCTGCCATGCGACGACCCTCGAAAGCGCTGACGGTGGGTCATCTCCGTTGGTTCAATCCCAGGTCATCCGTGTCAGCAGCCTGCCGCCGGGACCCCGACGGCGTTCCCGGAGCCGCCGCTTCACCGGAAACGCGACATGGCGTGGCAGCAAGTGGACTGCTTCCGTCGAAGGCCTGGTGTGCCCTGGCCGTGGCACCCGGCGTCTGGGTAACTTGCCAGGCCGGCAAGGAAGAACTGCGCGGCGAACCGCGCGAAGAGGGGGCGGGCATGGCCCGGAGCAAGGACTGGCTGCGACCGGGCGAGCATGTGATCGTCACCGGTGGTTCCAGCGGGATCGGCCTGGCACTGGCCGAGGAGTTCGCGGCCCGGGGCGCGGTGGTCTCGCTGCTGGCACGCGGAGAGGCCCGGCTGGCCTCGGCCGCCGAGGCGCTACGGGCGGCGGGAGCCACGGTGCACACCCGGAGCGTGGACGTGACCGACTCGGCGGGCCTGTCGGCCGCGATCGACGCACTGGAGGCGGAGGCCGGCCCCTGTGCCGTACTGGTGACCTCAGCCGGTCAGGCCAGACCGGGCAAGTTCCTCGAACTGCCCGACGACGTGTTCCGCACGATGATGGATGTCGACTACTTCGGCACCCTGTGGGCGGTGCGCGCCGTGGCGCCGCGCATGGTGAGCCGGGGGCGTGGGACGGTGGTCACCATCGCCTCCGCGGCGGGCCTGATCGGGGTCTACGGATATACCGCCTACGGGGCCGCCAAGTTCGCGGTGCGGGGGCTGACCGAGGCGCTGCGTGGTGAACTGGCCCCGCACGGCGTCCGGGTGGCCTGTGTGTTCCCGCCGGACGTGGACACTCCGCAACTGGCGGAGGAGAGCCAGTGGAAGCCGGCGGAGACGGCCGCCATCGCCGGAATCGTGAAGCCGCTCCAGCCGCGGGTGGCCGCCCGTGGAATCCTGCGCCGCCTGGACCGGGGGCAGCCGGTGATCTGCCTGGACGGGTTCAGCCGGGCACTCGCCCGCTGGGGCGGCGTCCTGGCCCCCGTGCTCCGCCGCTATATGGACGGACGGGTACGGGCAGCGCAGCGGAAGGAAGCCGGCACGGCCACCCGTTCCCCGGCGGTGGACTGAGCGACCACCCGGCGATCGCGACCGGGGACGCGACGTACGTCCGATGACGAATGCCCGGGGTGCCGCACACATGATG
>NZ_JBHYZV010000135.1:0-12051 GCF_042753905.1 Streptomyces sp. NPDC059248
GCACCCCGTCGCGGGGTGCCGCCCTTCCGGCGTCTGTGAGGGTCCGTCCGTCGGCTCAGTAGGCGCCGAAGACGTTGTCGATCGAGCCGTAGCGGTCGGCGGCGTAGTTGGCCGCGGCCACGATGTTGGCGACCGGGTGGTACAGGTCGAACGGGGTGCCCTTGACGTGGTACGTGTTGAAGGTCGGCTGGATGACCTGGAGCAGGCCCTTCGACGGGATACCGTTCCGGGCGTTGATGTCCCAGTTGTTGATCGCCTGCGGGTTACCGCTGGACTCCCGCATGATGTTGCGGTGCAGCCCGTTGTAGGAACCCGGGATGTCGTGCTTGTCCATGATGTCGAGCGCCTCACGGATCCAGCCGTCGAGGTTGTTCGCGTACACCTTGGGCTTGGCGGCCGGCTTGGCGGCGGCGACCGAGCGGGTCGCGGGCTGCGCCTCGGCGGCCCGCTTCTTCGCGGCGTTCGCGGCGGCGGCCTTCTTCACGGCGGCCTCGGCGGCGGTCGCGGCGTCCGCCTTGGACTGGACGACCTGCTTCACGGCCGCCTCGACCTGGGCGTCGAAGCCGTTCTTCCGGGCCTCGGCGCCGGTCGTCAGGACCGCGGCCTGGACGGCCTCGTGCCGGTCGGCCACGGCGGCGGCCGAAACGGCGGCCGTCGGGACCTGCGCGGGGGCGGCCTCGGCCTTGGTGGCACCACCGGGGACGAGGGAGAGGGTGACAGCTGCGGCGCCGGCGGTGGCGATACCGGCGATCGAGACCTTGCGGGCCTTGGTCATACGGATGCTGGGCGCGGACATACAGACGTACCTCTTCGTTCGGGGAATTGCCGCACGAGAACTGCATTCGGTCCCGAGCGGCGCTGCGCTCCCCCGGCGGGGTGGCAACGAGAGGTAATTCTTAGCGCTGGCAAAAACCCTTGGCAATCATGTGACGTACGACCCCGGATAGTGGAACGGGGGCCGGGGAGAACGTCGCTTCTCCGTAGTGGGGCCCGTTCACAAGGTCTTTATCCGTCCACTATCGGGATTCGTAAGTGACCTGCGCCCTATGCCCGGGCTCACATCCGACCCCCTTCGATATCACGATGCGTTGCACCGGCAATTCGATCGGTGAGGGGATTTCCGGAGTTCCGCGCGAAGACCCCCGCCGAAGGCCCGCGGACAGCGCCGGAACCCGTGCGGCGGCCCGGGGAACGGCCCCCCAGTGGGGACGCCACCGGGCCCGCGCGAGCCCGTCCCGGGCGCGTACAAGACGCGTACAAGAGGACAGGGCGCCCGTCACCCGCTCCCGAGGGCTCCCCGGACGCCCTCGGACGCCCCCGCCCCGTTCACCCCCGCCTCACGCCGAAGCGAGCAGCGACCGCGCCCCGTACCGCCCGCTCACCGGCCGCTCGTCCAGCAGCCGCAGAAACGCCGGGACCACCGACTCCGGAGCCGGCCGGTACTCGCCGTCCGCCGCCGGGACGGCCGCCGTGTGCAGATCGGTGTCCATATCGCCCGGATCCACCGCCCACACCCGCAGCCCCGGCTCCTCCACCCCCAGCACCGCCGCCATGTGGTCGAGCGCCGCCTTCGTCGCGCCGTAGCAGCCCCAGGTCTCGTACGGCTCCGCCCCGGCCTCCGAGCTGATCGCCACCACCGTGCCCGCCGCCGACGCCCGCAGCAGCGGCAGCGCCTCCTGCACCAGCCCCAGCGCCGCCACCACATTCACCTCCAGCGCCTCCCGCAGCCCCGCCAGCGCGTGCGCCTCCAGCCGGACCAGCGGCGCAGCCCCCAGCACACTGGCATTGCTCACCAGCAGATCCAGCCCCCCGAGCCCGGCGGCGGCCGCCACCAGCGCCTCCCGGTGGACCCCGTCCGTCACATCCCCGGGCACGGCCACCACCCGCGTCCCGTACGCCGCCGCCTCCCGCGCGGTCCGGGCCAGCACACTCTCCGTCCTGGCGCCCAGCACCAGATCCCAGCCCCGCGCCGCCAGCGCGAGCCCCAGCGCCCGGCCCAGCCCCTTGGAACCACCCGTGATCACCGCTACCGGCATATCGGCATCCCTTTCCACTCGCCGCCCCCGTCGTCCTCTTGTTCTGTGCCGCTTGTTCTGTGCCGCTCCGTGTCCCGCGCCCCCGTCCGCACCGGACGTCGCCACCGTAGGAACCCCGCGCCGCCCGGCGCCTCGTCCCCCGGACCCCCTGCGGCAAGGCACTTCGACCTAGGCCCACGGCCCTAATCACCGGCCGTCCCCGGTCGGATACGCCCCTCGCCGCCCGCCGGTACGGTGAACGCATGAGCCACCGAACCGGCGCCGGACTCGCCGCCGTGAGCAGCGCACTCCTCGCGATGAGCAGACATCTGGAGGTCCGCGACGTCCTCAAGACGATCGTCGCCTCCGCCCGTGAGCTGCTCGACGCCGAGTACGCGGCCCTCGGCGTCCCCGACGACCACGGCGGCTTCGCCCAGTTCGTCGTCGACGGCGTCAGCGACGCCCAGTGGAAGGCCATCGGCCCGCTGCCCCGGCAGCACGGCGTCCTCGCGGCCATGCTCCGCGACGCCCGCACCGAACGGCTCGCCGACGTCCGCCTCGACCCCCGCTTCGGCGGCTGGCCCGCGGCCCACCCCGATATGAAGGACTTCCTCGGCCTTCCCATCAAGGACGGCGACGAGACCATCGGCGCGCTCTTCCTCGCCAACAAGGTGTGCCCCCGTACCGACGGCGGCTGCGGCTTCACCGAGGACGACGAGGAACTGCTGTCGATCCTCGCCCAGCACGCCGCGATCGCCCTCACCAACGCCCGGCTCTACGAACGCAGCCGGGAACTGACCATCGCCGAGGAACGCTCCCGGCTCGCCCATGAGCTGCACGACGCCGTCAGCCAGAAACTCTTCTCCCTCCGGCTCACCGCCCAGGCCGCCGCCGCCCTCGTCGACCGCGACCCGGTCCGGGCCAAGGACGAGCTCCACCAGGTCGCCGCCCTCGCCGCCGAGGCCGCCGACGAGCTGCGCGCCGCCGTCGTGGAGCTGCGCCCCGCCGCACTCGACGAGGACGGGCTGATCAACACCCTCCGCACCCAGATCCAGGTACTCGACCGCGCCCACAGCGCCCGGGTCACCTTCGACACCTGCGGACTCAAGGCACTCCCCGCCGCCCAGGAGGAAGCCCTGCTGCGCGTCGCCCAGGAAGCCCTCCACAACGCGCTGCGCCACTCCGCGGGCGACCGGGTCGACGTCGCCCTCACCCGGCGCGGCCCCGGCGCCGTCCTCAGCGTCACCGACAACGGCAAGGGGTTCGACCCCCGTACGGTCCGCCGGGCCGGCCGGCACCTCGGACTCGTCTCCATGCGCGACCGCGCGAGCGGCGTCGGCGGACGGCTCCGCGTCAGCTCCACGCCCGGCCAGGGCACCACGATCGAAATGGAGGTCCCCGGTGGGTGACCACGACGGCCGCATCCGGGTCCTGATCGTCGACGACCACCAGGTCGTACGGCGCGGACTGCGCACCTTCCTCGAGATCCAGGACGACATCGAAGTCGTCGGCGAGGCCGGCGACGGCGACGAGGGCGTCGCCCGCGCCGAGGAACTCCGGCCGGACGTCGTTCTCATGGACGTCAAGATGCCCGGCACCGACGGCATCCAGGCGCTGCGCCGGCTGCGCGAGGCGGCCAATCCGGCCCGGGTCCTGATCGTCACCAGCTTCACCGAACAGCGGACCGTCGTCCCCGCCCTGCGCGCCGGGGCCTCCGGCTACGTCTACAAGGACATCGACCCCGACGCCCTGGCCGGAGCCATCCGCTCCGTCCACGCCGGACACGTCCTGCTCCAGCCCGAGGTCGCCGGGGCCCTGCTCTCCCAGGACGACCCGGCCACCGGCACCGGCCGCGGCGGCACCCTCACCGAACGGGAGCGCGAGGTCCTCGGCCTGATCGCCGACGGCCGATCCAACCGGGAGATCGCCCGGGCCCTCGTCCTCTCCGAGAAGACCGTCAAGACCCATGTCTCCAACATCCTGATGAAGCTCGACCTCGCCGACCGCACCCAGGCCGCGCTCTGGGCCGTACGCCACGGGCTCACCACCTGACCCACCGGTCTCGGCGCGCACCAACGGGTTCCCGGTCCGCCGAAGATTCATACCGTCGGATGAATGTCACCCGGACGGCGCAACCCCCGCGCCGTCCGGCCGTTCTCCAGGGCGTGCCGCGGCGAACCCGCCCCGGCCGGAGTCCCAGGAGGAACCCCCCAGTGAAGAACCTGAAGAAGGCCGCCGCCCTCACCTTCGTCACCGGCAGCCTGCTCGCCGCGGGCGCGGGCGTCGCCTCCGCCCACGCGGGCGGCGCCCACGCCGGCGGCCACGCCGTCAACTCCCCGGGCGTCGGCTCCGGCAACCTGGTTCAGGTCCCGGTCCACGTCCCGGTGAACGCCTCGGGCAACTCGATCAATGTGATCGGCCTGCTGAACCCGGTCTTCGGCAACGTCGCGCACAACGGCTGACGACCGCCGCCCCCACCCGCCGGAGGGGGACCACCCCCTCCGGCCGGGCGCGGAACCCACCGGGTCAGCGCCCCCGCTCCAGCTCCTCCACATACGCGTTGTACGCGGCCACCCGCGCCCGCCGCGCCACCCGCTCCACCGGCCGCAGCGCCTCACCCCGCGCCGCCATCTCCGACGCGCTCACCGCCCCGCCGTGACCGCCCGTCTGCGCCAGCGACACCAGGGTCCCCACCCGCCCCGCCAGCTCCAGGACCCGTACCGCCCGCTGCGGATATCCCGGTGCCAGGCCCGCGGTCCCCGCCTCCGCCCGCGCCCGATAGGCGTCGATGGCCGCATCGGCCGCCGGACCCGACGCCGCCACATCGAGCCGCGACAGGACCAGGGCCGCCTCCCGCAGGCCCTCCGCCAGCTCCCGCTCCGCCTCCCCGAGCGACGGCACATCCGCCGGATGCTCCTCCCGTACCGGCAGACACTCCCAGACGACCTCCGTATGGACATCGCCCGCGGGCCCGGCCTCGTACACCGAGGGGACAAGACCGAACGGCGCCCCGTACCCGACGGCCGCCTCCGCCGCCTCCAGCGCCCGCGCGTTGAACTCCGGCGGCCCGCTCAGCCCCAGCGGATGCCCCGGCACCGGCAGCGCCACCCGCCACCCCGTCACACCGAGACCCCGCAGCCGCCCCAGGGCCAGCGTCAGCCCCACGGGCCCCGGCTCGCCGGGCAGCCCGCGCACCCGGTGCACCGCGTCGTCACCGGTGATCGCCACCGCCGCGTCGTCCGGCGACACCAGACCCGCCAGCAGGGCGTTGCCCCACATCGCCAGCCGTCCTGAACGTGGTTCCGAAGGATCCGAGATCATGCCCCCCACCCTAAGGAACCCCCGCCCGCGGGAAACCCGCCCCGGAACACCCCGCCACGACGGGGCGGAGCCGCGAGGGACGGACCGGGGGACGGGGAAGCCCGGCAGGTGGCGTAGATTTCTTCGGGGGGCTGCCCACAGGCGTCGAGCCCTCGGACACCTCAACACGATTGCATGGGGAGACAACGCGCTCATGAGCGATGTACTGGAGCTGGTGGACGTATCCGTGGTCCGCGACGGACGTGCTCTGGTGGACGACGTCTCCTGGTCGGTCAAGGAAGGCGAGCGCTGGATCATCCTCGGCCCCAACGGCGCCGGGAAGACCACCCTCCTCAACCTGGCCTCCAGCTACCTCTTCCCCACCACGGGCACCGTACGCATCCTCGACGAACGCCTCGGCGGTGTGGACGTCTTCGAACTCCGCCCCCGGATCGGCATCGCCGGCATCGCCATGGCCGAGAAGCTCCCCAAGCGCCAGACCGTGCTCCAGACCGTCCTCACCGCCGCCTACGGCATGACCGCCACCTGGCACGAGGACTACGACCCGGTCGACGAGGAGCGCGCCCGGGCCTTCCTCGACCGGCTCGGGATGACCGAGTACCTCGACCGCAAGTTCGGCACCCTCTCCGAGGGCGAGCGCAAGCGCACCCTGATCGCCCGGGCCATGATGACCGACCCCGAGCTGCTCCTCCTCGACGAGCCCGCCGCAGGACTCGACCTCGGCGGCCGCGAGGACCTCGTACGCCGGCTCGGACGCCTCGCCCGCGATCCGTACGCCCCCTCCATGATCATGGTCACCCACCATGTCGAGGAGATCGCCCCCGGCTTCACCCATGTCCTGATGATCCGCCAGGGCAAGGTCCTGGCCGCGGGCCCCATCGAGATGGAACTGACCTCCCGCAACCTCTCCCGCTGCTTCGGCCTCCCGCTCGTCGTCGAGCGCCGCGGCGACCGGTGGACCGCCCACGGGCTCCCGCTCGGCTGACGACGCCCGCCGCCCTCGCCCTCTGTCCCGAGCCGACCCGCCCACCTACCATGACCATGTGGAAATCGACGCATGGGTGTGGTGGTTGATCGCGGCGGTCGGACTGGGCATCCCGCTGGTCCTGACGGCGATGCCGGAGTTCGGTATGTTCGCGGCGGGCGCGGTCGTCTCCGCCGTCGTCGCGGCACTCGGCGGCGGGATCGTCGCCCAAGTCCTGGTCTTCGTCGTGGTGTCGGTGGCACTGATCGCCGTCGTCCGGCCGATCGCCGCCCGGCACCGCTCGGGGGCCTCCGGGTTCACCAGCGGCGTCGACGCGCTGAAAGGACGTCAGGCCGTCGTCATCGAACGCGTCGACGGCAACGGCGGCCGGATCAAACTCGCGGGCGAGGTGTGGTCGGCCCGGCCCCTGGACCCCGAACAGAGCTACGAACCCGGCCGGCAGGTCGACGTGGTAGAGATCGACGGGGCGACCGCGGTCGTCATCTGACCGGAACCAGCCGCATGACCGCCCGTCATCTGGGAAACTCGATCATCATCACACCATCATCCGGCAGCGAAGGACACGGGGAAACGCGATGCAACCGATCATCATCGTCCTGATCATTCTGGTGGTGCTGGTCTTCATCGCCCTGATCAAGACGATCCAGGTCATCCCGCAGGCCAGCGCGGCCATCGTCGAACGCTTCGGCCGCTACACCCGCACCCTCAACGCGGGTCTCAACATCGTCGTCCCGTTCATCGACTCGATCCGCAACCGCATCGACCTCCGCGAACAGGTCGTCCCCTTCCCGCCCCAGCCGGTGATCACCCAGGACAACCTGGTCGTCAACATCGACACGGTCATCTACTACCAGGTCACCGACGCCCGGGCCGCGACCTACGAGGTCGCCAGCTACATCCAGGCCATCGAGCAGCTCACGGTCACCACCCTGCGGAACATCATCGGCGGCATGGACCTCGAGCGCACCCTCACCTCCCGCGAGGAGATCAACGCGGCGCTCCGCGGCGTCCTCGACGAGGCCACCGGCAAGTGGGGCATCCGCGTCAACCGCGTCGAGCTGAAGGCCATCGAGCCGCCGACCTCCATCCAGGACTCGATGGAGAAGCAGATGCGCGCCGACCGCGACAAGCGCGCCGCGATCCTCACAGCCGAGGGAATCCGGCAGTCGCAGATCCTGACCGCCGAGGGCGAGAAGCAGTCCGCCATCCTGCGCGCCGAGGGCGAGGCCAAGGCCGCCGCCCTGCGCGCCGAGGGCGAGGCCCAGGCGATCCGTACCGTCTTCGAGTCCATCCACGCCGGCGACCCGGACCAGAAGCTCCTCTCGTACCAGTACCTCCAGATGCTCCCGAAGATCGCCGAAGGCGACGCCAACAAGCTCTGGATCGTCCCCAGCGAGATCGGCGACGCCCTCAAGGGCCTCTCCGGCGCCTTCGGCAACCTCGGCGGCGGCGTCCCCGGCTTCAACACCGGCGGCTCCGGCAAGAGCACCGGCACCGAACGCCGGGAAGTGCCCCCCGTCGACTGATCACCCACCCCGTCCGGCATGATCGGTGCCCAGCGCACCGATCATGCAGGGGGCACCATGACCATCTGGGAGATGCTCGCCGTCTTCGCCGCCGGCATCGGCGCGGGCACCATCAACACCATCGTCGGCTCCGGCACCCTGATCACCTTCCCGGTCCTCCTCGGGGTAGGACTCCCCCCGGTCACCGCCACCGTCTCCAACGGCCTCGGCCTGGTCGCCGGATCCATCAGCGGCGCCATCGGCTACCGCGCCGAACTCACCGGACAGCGCGCCCGTGTCCTGAAACTCTCCGCGGTCGCCGCCGTCGGCGGAGTCGCCGGAGCGGCCCTGCTGCTCACCCTCCCCAGTACGGCCTTCGAGACCATCGTCCCGATCCTGGTCGCCCTCGCCCTGGTCCTGGTGATCCTCCAGCCCCGGATCTCCCGCGCCGTCCAGCGCCGCCGTACCGAGAACGGCACCGTCGCCCACCCCGACGGCGGCCCCCTCCTCGTCGCCGGACTGCTCGCCGCCAGCGTCTACGGCGGCTACTTCACCGCCGCCCAGGGCATCATCTACATGGCCCTGATGGGCATGCTGATCGACGACACCCTCCAGCGCCTCAACGCCACCAAGAACATCCTCGCCGCCGTCGTCAACAGCGTCGCCGCGATCTTCTTCCTCTTCGTCGCCGAGTTCGACTGGACCGCCGTCGTCCTGATCGCCGTCGGCTCCACCATCGGCGGGCAGATCGGCGCCAGGACGGGCCGCCGGCTCTCGCCCGCCGTGCTGCGCGCCCTCATCGTCGTCGTCGGCACCGTCGCCCTGGTCCAGCTCGTCGTCCAGCGGTACGGCTGACGAGACCCCGGCACGCACGAAAGGCCCGCCCCCTTCCGGGAACGGGCCCTCATACAGGACACTCCTAGGCCGTCTCTTGTGGATCTTGCCGGGCTCGCGTGCCCTGGCACCGCGCCTCGCCGCGTTGTCGTCAATCACCAATGCTCCGCAGTGGCTCAATCCTCCGCCTTGCGATCCACGGCACCAGACCCCGCTCCCTGATCCGGCCTGATCCACAAGAAACGACCTAGGCGGCCGGGCGCTCCGCGCGCAGCCACTCCGGCAGCTCCGAACGCTCACCGGCCCGCAGCGACAGCAGCATCGCGTCCGCGGGGGACGGCACGAACGGCTGGTGCAGCAGCGGCATCCCCGCCTCGTCCGGCGTACGGTCGGCTTTGCGGTGGTTGTCCTCGGCGCACGAGGCCACCGTATTCAGCCAACTGTCCGCACCGCCGTGGGACCGCGGCACCACATGGTCCACGGTCGTGGCACGCCTACCGCAGTAGGCGCACCGGTGCTGGTCCCGGACCAGCACCCCCCTTCTCGACCACGGCGCCTGTCTTCGGAACGGCACCCGTACATATCTGCAGAGCCTGATCACCCGGGGCACCGGCAGATCCACCGTGCCGCCGCGCATCCGGAGATCGGGGTGGGCCTGTTCGACGACGGCCTTGGCCTGCAGCACCAGGACCACGGCACGGTTCAGTGACACCGTCGACAGTGGTTCGAAGCTCGCGTTGAGCACCAGCGTGTCCCGCATCGTCCCCCCACCTCCATTCGCCGGCCCGGCCTCCGCGGGCCCGGGGATGGATCAACTCTGTCCGGACGCGCCGTGATGGACAACGCAATATCCGGATCGCCGGGCCACCGGCGCCGCTGGACGAAAAAAACTGCCCTGTCCTGATCTCTCCAGGACCAGGACAGGGCAAACTACAAACGAACGGTCAGTGCGGCCGTGACCGCTGGGCGAATCTCAGCTTCCGGCCGGAATCTCGTACTCCCCGACGAGCTGGGCCCGGCCCAGCGCGTGGAACCGGAGATGGAACCCGACCACCGCGGGCGACGCGTCGGCATCGGGGCCGAGTTTCTCGCCGTCGACCGCGTACACCGTGAAGACATAGCGGTGCGGCCCGTCGCCCGCCGGGGGAGCGGCTCCGCCGAATTCCCGGGACCCGTAGTCGTTGCGGACGTGCACCGCGCCCTCGGGCAGCCCGGCGAACGATCCGCCGCCGGCGCCCGCGGGCAGCTCGGTCACCGACACCGGGATGTCGAACAGCACCCAGTGCCAGAATCCGCTCCCCGTCGGCGCGTCCGGGTCGAAGCAGGTCACGGCGAAACTCTTGGTCCCCGCCGGGAACCCCTCCCAGCGCAGCTGCGGGGAGGTGTTCCCCTCCGCGTACACCTGGTCGGACTTCAGCACCGCCCCCGGCGTCAGGTCGTCGCTCACCACGGTGAACGACGCCACCTCGGGATGGAACGCGTGCGGCAGGGGAGCCCGCTGCTGCTCGGTCACTTCTGAACCTCCGATTCGCTGTCCGACTTGCCGACCCCGACCCTAGGGTCTGGAGAGCCGGGCCGTCAGAACCAGTTGCGCCGACCGCCCACCTCGGCGATCCACTGGTTCAGATAGGCCGGCCAGTCCGTGGACGCGAAGTCGTGGTGACCGACCTTGAACGCCTTGTACGAGTCACTGCCCTCGGTGAACAGCCCCGGCTTCTTGTCCATCTCCAGGATCACGTCCATCTCCCGGTCGTCGGCGACGAACGTCAGCTCGACCTGGTGCAGTCCCCGGAAGCGCTCCGGCGGCAGGAACTCGATCTCCTGGTAGAACGGCAGCCGCTGCCGGGTGCCCCGGATCTGCCCGCGCTCCATGTCGGCGCTCTTGAAACGGAAGCCCAGCTGCCCGAAAGCGTCGATGATCGCCTGCTGCGACGGCAGCGGGTGCACCTGGATCGGGTCCAGATCGCCCGCGTCCACCGCCCGCGCGATCTCCAGTTCCGTGCTCACCCCGATCTCCATACCGCGCATCCGCTGCCCGGCGATCGTGTTCACCGGCGTCTCCCACGGGATGTCCAGCCCGAACGGCACCACATGCGCCGCCCCGGCCTGCACCTCGAACTCACCGCCGATCCGCTGCTTCACGAATTCGATGTCCTGCTTGACCTCGTGGTCGCCGCTCTCCACCTCGACGCGCGCCTGGAGCCCGACGGACAGCCCCTCGATGCGCTGGGCCACCGAACCGCCCTGGATTCTCACCTCGCCCTGGACGACACCACCGGGAACGACGTTCTCCTCGGTGAGCACCGTTTCCACCGAAGCGCCACCGGCGCCGAGGCTCGCGAGCAGCTTCTTGAAGCCCATGTCCTGATCCACTCCTTTGTGCGGCTTGTGCACCATGGAAACGCGGGGCGGCCCTCCTCGGTTCCGCGGGTACCCTCGGACGCCATGATCGAGCCACCCGCCAGGACCCCCGTGCCCCGGACCTTCCTCGACCGTCCCGTCCTGGAAGTAGCGCCCGACCTCCTCGGCTGCGTCCTGGTACGCCGGACCGCCGAGGGCCTGATCGAGCTGCGCATCACGGAGGTCGAGGCGTACGCCGGCGAGCTGGACCCCGGCTCCCACGCCTTCCGGGGCCGCACCCCGCGCAACGACGTCATGTTCGGCCCGCCCGGCCACGCCTATGTCTACTTCACCTACGGGATGTGGCACTGCCTCAATGTGGTCTGCGGGCCCGAGGGGCGGGCGAGCGGGGTCCTGCTGCGCGCGGGCGAGGTCCTGAGAGGCCAGGAGCTGGCCCGTAAACGTCGACTCTCGGCCCGATACGACAAGGAACTGGCCAAAGGCCCGGCCCGGCTCGCGACCGCCCTCGACGTCGACCGCGCCCTCAACGGCACGGACCTCTGCCCGGGCCGCGCGAGCGCCGCGGCCCCCCTCACCCTCTTCCCCGGTCCCGCTCCCTCGCCTGACCAGGTACGCAGCGGCCCTCGTACCGGGGTCGGCGGCGACGGGGCCCACCACCCGTGGCGGTACTGGATCGACGGCGACCCCACGGTGAGCCCGTATCGGGCCCACACCCCCCGCAAGAGGACAACTTGACTCGTCCATCCCGGACGCCTAACGTAGCCCGAGCCGCTTGAGACGGGCCCTGCTGTTCAGCAGCCCCCGAAGCGGCCATCCACTACTGACGACAAAGCCTCAACGGGCGCGATTTCGGCATGCCGGAAATCGTTTCGGATGACTCGATTATGAGTCGCCGGAGAAATCGGCTAACGTAGTGAACACGCCGAAAGGCACCCGCCGAAAGGCAAAAAGGCTTCTCCAACGGCCACTCGATCAGAATCCAAGTCCGGAAACGGAATGGGAAAACGGTCTGGTAAGGTTGGAAACGCAA
>NZ_JBHYZV010000136.1:0-11386 GCF_042753905.1 Streptomyces sp. NPDC059248
ATTATTATTGTTTTGTCGTCGCGGGCGTTCTATTTTTATACACCGCCCCCCGCGGGCGCCGGCGCCCCCGGCCGGGCCCCCACCCCCGGCGTCCGGGGCGTCGGTGTCACATCCGGGTGAGCATCTCCCGGGCGTCGTCCAGCAGCCCGGCGGACTCCTCGTCCTCCCCCTGCTCCAGCTCCGCTATGAGGGCCGTCATCCGGTCCTTGGCGGCGTCCGCCCGGTCCCGCTCGTGCTCCGACCAGGCCGCGCGCACCAGCGCGTCGAACCGGTCGTACACGGCGGCCGGGCCGAACTCGGCGAACAGCGCGGCGGCCCGGTCCAGCAGCTCGATCCCCCGGCCCAGCGCCTCCGCGCGGCCCGGCGCGCCGTCCCGTACCCCGGACACATCCGCCCCGGCGGCGATCCCGGCGGCTCCGGCGTCCGACGCGCCATCGATGCCCGCGATGTTCGGAGCACCGAGGCCGCTGTCGCCGCTGTCGCCGCCGCCGTCGTGTTCGGCCTCCTCATCGGCGGCCTCCTGAGCGGCGATCACCAGCCGCGCCAGCTGCAAGCAGGTCTGCGCCCACTCGTACCGCGACTCGGGGTCGTCGGCGTCCCGGACCAGGGCGAGCGCCTCGTCCATGAAGCCGCGGGCCCGGCCGTACTCCGCCGCGGGCGCGTCGTTCCGCAACCGCAGCCAGGCCAGGGACCGGAGCACCCGCACCTCGGCCACCGGGGAACCACCGACCCGCCGCCACAGCTCCAGGGCCCGCCCGTAGGCCGCCTCCGCCCCGTCGACCACCCCGGCCTCGGCCAGCGCCTCCGCCGCCGTATTGGCCAGACTCGCCTGCGGAGCGGGGTCCTCCCAGCCGGTGACCGCATCCGCGGCGAGCAGATACTGCTCGGCGGCCCCGCGCGGGTCGCCGAGCCGCCGGAGCAGCCGCCCCAGCAGCTGCCGGGCCCGGACGATCTCCTCGTCGTCGCCCTCCGCCACCAGGTCGGGCAGGACGGAATGCAGCACCTCGGCCGCCTCCGCGTCCCGGTCCGTCCTGGCGTACGCCTCCGACAGCAGCAGCCGTGCCCGGGTCGCGGGCCCCTCCGCCGAATCCGCCTGGTCGAACCAGTGCGCCGCGTCCAGCGCGAGCCCCGCGGCCTCCGCCGCCCCGCCGTCGCGCCGGATCAGGACGCTCGCCAGCGTCAGCCGTACGGAACCCTGCGCGTGCGCCTCGGTCAGCTCGGCCGCGTGGGCGAGCGACGCCCGGGCGTCGGCCTCCGCGGCCCCGGTGTCGCCGAGCCCCGCGACGACGCCCGCCCGTACCGACAGCGGCTCGCACGCGTCCCAGGGCCGCCCGGCGGCGACGAAGCGCTCCGCCGACGACGCCAGCAGCGCCGCGGCCCGCTCCGGCTCGCCGGCCGGCAGGAGGAGATGCGCGAGCGTCAGCTCCGCCTGGGCGAGGACGTCCACCGTGCCGTACGGGTCCGCCGCGGCACCGGGCCCCGCCGGGATCGATCCGATGGCGGCGCTCCGGGCCGAGACGAAGGCATCGAGCCGGGCGAGCAGTACGGCGTCCACCTGCTCGGGCCCGTGCCCGTGCCCGTCGCCCGCCGAGTCGCTGTCCGCCGGGTCGTCGCCCGCCGGGTCGCCGTCCGGGGCGATCCCCGTGTCCCCCGCCTTCCGGGCCTTCCGGGCCCTCCGGCGCAGCATCGAGCCCAGGCGCAGTTCCGCCAGCTCCGCCAGGGCGATCCGCCGCTCACGCGCCGGATCCGCCGGGTCCAGCTCTCCTGCGGTCCGTACGGCGGCCGCCAGCAGCTCGGCGACCTCGTCGGCCGGGGTGCCCGCGCGTGCCGCGGCACCGGCCGCCGCCAGCTCCGCGTAGGCCGCCCGGCTCCGCCGCCCCGCCGCCCGGTGGGCCCGCGCGGCCCCGAGGAACCGCTCCACCGCGTCCGGCGCGCCGTCCTCGGCCGCGTCCCCGGCCCCCGCCTCCAGCAGATCGGCGGCGAGTTCCGGGTCGTCGGCCGCGCCCGGTTCGGCCCCGGCCCGGCGGGCGACCTCCGCCCACAGCCCACCGGTGGCCGGATGTCCTCGTCTACGGGCCGCCCGGGCCCGCTCGACCAGCTCCGCGAACGACGGCCCGGCCGCGCCGCCGGTGCCGGTGTCCGGCGCGGCGGACACCGCGATCCCGGCGGGCGGGCCGGCCGACCCGCCCGCCGGGGCCAGCAGCGGGCTGCGGACCCCCAGCGGCAGCGCGTCGACCAAGGGCCGCCGGGCGACCCGCTCGGCCAGCCGCTCCGACACATGCGCGGTGCCGTTGCGCAGATCGAAGCGCGCGGCGATCCCGGTCGCGTCCGTGTGCAGCAGCTCGTACAGCTCCGTGACCGTACGCACCGCGCCCTGGTGGGCGACGGTGGGCCGGTCGCCGTGGCCGGTCTCCCGCAGCCGCCGCAGCAGCACCAGCACCCCGCCGTTGAAGCCCAGCTGCGCCTCGACATCGGTCAGGGACCCGAGATGAGCGGCGTGCTCCGCGAGGACCTCAAGACCCCTGGCCTCGTTGCCGGTCAGGGCGCAGAACTCGATATGCGCGCCGATCGACCGGAGCAGACTCTCCTTGCCCCGGGCCAGGCGGTAGCCGCGCAGATGGTGGGAGCGGGCCTCGTCGAGGCGGCCGAGCCGGAGCAGCGGCAGCAGGGAGTGCGCGAGGACCCGGTGCGGTTCCTCCATGCACGTCAGCTCGCCGTCGAGCACCGGGGTCCAGATCCGTACGGCCTCGGTGTCCTCGCCCCGGCGGGCGCGGTATTGCCCCTGGTTGTTCAGCTCGCAGGCGTGGCAGTCGCTCATCCGGTCCCGGTCGGCGGCCATCCAGGCGGCGAAGGCCCGCTCGGTCCACTCCTCGTCACCGGTCGCCTCGGCCAGGGAGTGCTCGGCCTGGCGTACGGCCCGCTCGCTGTGGCCCGCGAGCCGGTAGCGCCGCTCCATGTCCACGAGCCAGCGCTCCACGGCGTCCAGGGGGACGTCCGGGGAGTCGACGATGCCGCCGGTGACCCACTTGAAGCGCCAGAACAGGCTGTGGACCTCGTACGAGCCGAAGGCCCCGGGATCGCGGTCGTACTCCTGGAGGAGCCGGGCGAACGGCACCACCATCTTGGTGCGCTCGGCGCTGTACTCGTAGGCGTCGATCAGGCCCAGGAGGGACTGCCGGAACAGGGCGGGGTCCTTGGCCGCCTCGGCGGCGGCGCCCAGGGACTCGGCGCGGGCGATCCTGGCGGGTCCGTGCGGGCTGCGGTCGTTGTCCCACAGGTTCCGGCGGATCTCCTCGGCGGTCATCGCGGTCACTTCTCGTCCTCCTTCCGGGCGGTATTCGCGGCACCGGAGTGGGTCGCCCATTCCAGCAGCCCGAGAAAGGCCCGGTTGAGCAGTGTCGTGTCGGCGGGACGCAGCGGTCGCTGGGCCATCAGCAGGGCCTGGCCGTAGAGCGATTCGATCGCGGTACCGGTCAGCTCGGGGTCGGGGAGCGCGGCGATCCGGCGGATCAGCGGGTTGTTGTGGTTGAGCACCAGCCGGGCCCGGGGCGCCGAGCCGCGCAGGGAGCCGAGGATGTCGGTCCACAGCGAATCCGCGTTCTCCCGGGCGGTGGACCGGTCGCGCTCGTGCCGGGCCTGCCGGTCGTCGAGGTAGAGCGCCGGGACCGATACGGGCTGGAAGGCCCGTATCGCCACGTCGCAGTCGTGCGGGTCGAGCCGGGTGCGGGCGGTCGCCAGGAAGGAGGTCAGCGCCAACTCGGCCTCGGTGGGCACCGGGTCGAGGCGGTCGGTGACGGCGCCCGCGTCCAGCTCGGTCACCGTCACCCCGGGCCGGACGGTGGGCAGCAGGGCCAGCAGATCCGCGTCGTACGTGTATCCCGCGTTGACCACACCGAGGCCGTGGGCCGCGGCGATCGGGGCGATCTGGCGGAACTCCTCGACGGTCCGGGTGAAGTGGATCCGGCCGTGCGCGGCCGCGAACTCCTCCAGGCCGACCTGGCCGTCGCTGGTCTCGAACGGCAGCCACGGCAGCATCAGCCCGAACAGCTCGGGGTCGTGCCGCGCCAGCGACTTGACCCCCAGGTGGTGGACGTCCAGGAAGGCGGCGAGCCGCCGCGGGTCACCGGCGGCCAGCTCCGTCAGCCAGCCGCGGACCGCGCCGCCCAGCGCGTCCCGGACGGCGGCCAGCGTCTCGTCGTCGTAGAGGTTCTCCCGCGACGCCGTCGGGCGCAGGGTGTCGGTGTCCACCACGGCCCGCACGAAGAAGGCCCACTCGGGCAGCAGATTGTCCGCGCGATCGGTGAGCAGCATGCCCTTGAGATAGGCGCGGTGCCCCGCCCGGTGCGCCGGACTGGTCGGCTCGGGAAGCACATAGGCCACCCCGCGCACCCCGGCGACCGGCAGGTCGAGGTCGATCGTGTCGAGCGGGGTGAATCCGAAGAGCTGGGCGCAGTGTCCGGCGAGCGCCACCCGGCGGGCCGTGGGGGAGGAGTGTTCGCGGTCCCAGACGGCGGGCCGGTCGGTCACCGGGCGCTCGGCGCCGAAACCGTCGGCGAACACGATGTCGTACGGCAGCAGGGAGCCGAAGTCGCGGGCCAGCTCCTCCACCCGGCGCGGCTCCAGCCACTCCGCCGCGCCCGGACGGGGCTCCAGCCATACGGTCGTCCCCGGTTCGGGCCGGGCCTCGTCGGGCAGGGCGCGTACCGTGTACGAACCGTCGTCGTGGGCCAGCCACTCCACGGGGGCCGCTTCGGGCGTCCGCGCGGAGCGGGTGACCACCCGGATCTCACGGGCCACGACGAAGCAGGCGAGCAGCCCGATGCCGAACTGGCCGAGGAACTCCCGGCGGGCGGATTCCAGGCCGTGCTCGCCGCCGCGCTTGGAGCTGCGGCCGATGGTGGCGAGCAGGGTGTGGACCTCGTCGGAGGTCAGCCCGATGCCGCTGTCCTCGATCGAGACCCGGCCCCCCTCGGCCGACAGCCGGATCCGGATCCGGGCGTCGGGGTCGAAGGCTCGGCGGGCGGTGACGGCGTCCACCGCGTTCTGGAGCAGCTCGCGGACGTAGACCCGGGGGCTGGAGTACAGATGGTGGGAGAGCAGATCGACCAGGCCGCGCAGATCGACCTGGAAACTGTTGGTTTCGGGCGGGGTCTCCTCCGCCTCGACGGTCGACGTCATACCGCATCACCTCGCGCTGCACACTGACCGGCCGGGGAGAGCCGGAAGGAAGTCGGGAACGAGCGATCGCGAGGTTCCCCCCCTCACGGATCACGTACGCGGGATTCAGAGTAGAGGCGGCCACCGACATTCCTCTCCGCTATTTGCCGCCCGCGGCAACTCGCCGGGCGGCGTACGCGGCGGAAGGTCAGGGCAGGGTCAGGACGCGGGGGCCCTGCTCGGTGACGGCGACGGTGTGCTCGAAATGGGCGGCCCTGCTGCCGTCCGTGGTGCGCAGGGTCCAGCCGTCGGCATCGGTGCGGTAGGTGTTCCGGCCGCCCGCCATGAGCATGGGTTCGATGGCGAGGACCAGGCCGTGCCGGAGGGGGAGACCGCGGCCGGTCCGGCCGCGGTTGGGGAGATGGGGGTCCTCGTGCATCCGGCGGCCGATGCCGTGGCCGCCGAAGTCGGCGGGCATACCGCAGCCCGTCTCGTCGGCGACGGCGCCGATGGCGTGGGAGATGTCGCCGATGCGACGGCCCACCCGGGCGGCGGCGATACCGGCGTCGAGGGCCCGCCGGGTGGCGTCGATCAGTTCGAGGTCGCCGGGGCGCGGGGTACCGACGACGAAGGAGACGGCCGCGTCGCCGGCCCAGCCGTCGAGCAGGGCGCCGCAGTCGATGCTCACCAGGTCGCCGTCGCGCAGCCGGTAGCCGGTCGGTATGCCGTGCGACACGGCGTCGTTGACGGACGCGCAGATCACGGCAGGGAAGGGCACCGGGGCGAAGGACGGCCGGTACCCGAGGAACGGGGAGCCGGCTCCGGCGTCGGCCAGGACCGACCGGGCCACCTCGTCCAGTTCCCGCAGGGACGTCCCCACTCCCGCCGCTTCCTCCACGGCGGCCAGGGCGCGGGCCACCACACGTCCGGCTTCCCGCATCGCGTCCAATGCGGCATCGGTCTTGATCTCCACCATGTGTTCGTCTCCCCGCGGCACCGCGAACCAATATTTATACCGGTATTAATATCACGGTCGTGGTGCGGGTTTCCGTGGCGCCGAGGGGGCTGGAGCGGCGGTGGACGGTTCGGCGGCGCGCCGGGCGATGCGCTTGACACCAAAATCGAACATCCATTCTTATGGAGGCTCCGGAGCCGTGCTTCACCGGGGCGTCGTCCACAGGCGGGACGGGCGGCGGGGCCCATTGTCAGTGGCAGGGGTTAGCGTCTTTGACGTGAAGCGATCGACACAAGCAAACCGGGTGGAACCCATGGCAGGAACCGACCGCGAGAAGGCGCTCGACGCCGCGCTCGCACAGATTGAACGCCAATTCGGCAAGGGCGCGGTGATGCGCCTGGGCGAGCGGCCCAACGAGCCCATCGAGGTCATCCCGACCGGGTCGACCGCGCTCGACGTCGCGCTCGGCGTCGGCGGGCTGCCCCGCGGCCGGGTGGTGGAGGTGTACGGCCCGGAGTCCTCCGGCAAGACGACCCTCACGCTGCACGCCGTCGCCAACGCGCAGAAGGCCGGTGGCGCCGTCGCCTTCGTGGACGCCGAGCACGCCCTCGACCCCGAGTACGCGAAGAAGCTGGGCGTCGACATCGACTCCCTCATCCTCTCCCAGCCGGACAACGGCGAGCAGGCGCTCGAGATCGTCGACATGCTGGTCCGCTCCGGCGCGCTCGACCTGATCGTCATCGACTCGGTGGCCGCCCTCGTGCCGAGGGCGGAGATCGAGGGCGAGATGGGCGACTCCCACGTCGGTCTCCAGGCGCGGCTGATGAGCCAGGCCCTGCGGAAGATCACCAGCGCGCTCAACCAGTCGAAGACCACCGCGATCTTCATCAACCAGCTGCGCGAGAAGATCGGCGTCATGTTCGGCTCGCCCGAGACCACCACCGGTGGCCGCGCGCTGAAGTTCTACGCCTCGGTGCGCCTCGACATCCGCCGGATCGAGACGCTCAAGGACGGCACGGACGCGGTGGGCAACCGCACCCGTGTCAAGGTCGTGAAGAACAAGGTCGCCCCGCCCTTCAAGCAGGCCGAGTTCGACATCCTCTACGGCCAGGGCATCAGCCGCGAGGGCGGACTGATCGACATGGGTGTGGAGCACGGCTTCGTCCGCAAGGCCGGTGCCTGGTACACGTACGAGGGCGACCAGCTCGGTCAGGGCAAGGAGAACGCCCGTAACTTCCTGAAGGACAACCCCGATCTCGCCAATGAGATCGAGCGGAAGATCAAGGAGAAGCTGGGCGTGGGCGTCCGGCCGGAGACCCCGGCCGCCGAGCCGGCCGCGGACGCGGCGAGCGGTCCCACGGCCGCTTCCGGTGACACGGCGAAGACGGTGCCCGCCCCCGCCACCAAGGCCAAGCCGGCCAAGGCGGCGGCGGCCAAGAGCTGACCATGGCCCGGCGCACCGAATGGCCGGGCGGCAGCGCCGACTCGTCGAGGGCCGAGAAGGCGCTGCCGCCCCAGGATCCGGCTGAGCGGGCGCGGGCGATCTGCCTGCGTCTGCTCACCGGCACCCCGCGGACCCGCAAACAGCTCGCGGACGCGCTCCACAAGCGGGAGATCCCGCCGGAGGTGGCCGATGAGGTGCTCTCCCGGTTCGAGGACGTGGGGCTGATCGACGACGCCGCCTTCGCGGGCGCCTGGGTGGATTCCCGGCACCACGGCCGGGGGCTCGCCCGCCGCGCCCTCGCCCGTGAACTGCGGACGAAGGGCGTGGACGCGGCCCTGATCGACGAGGCGGTGGGGCGGCTGGACTCCGAGAGCGAGGAGGAGACCGCCCGGGCCCTGGTCGAGCGCAAGCTGCGCGCCACCCGGGGACTCGACCGCGACCGGCGTATCCGGCGGCTCGCGGGCATGCTGGCCCGCAAGGGCTATGGCGAGGGTATGGCGCTCCGGGTGGTCCGCCGTGCCCTTGAGGAGGAGGGCGAGCGTCTCTCCGGTGACGAGGCCGACGCCTTCGACGCCCTGGACCTCCGGGATCCCGTGGAATCCGACGAACTCCCGTAGGACGGGTCGTGTCGTCGTATCGTCCGGTGCCGCGCTCCGCGGGGGAGACCGTGGCGCCCGGACCGTACGAACCGTTCGTGATCCGTGGTCCGTTCTCCGTCCTCCTTCCCCGCCGGGGCGGGGAAGGAGCGATGACGGCGGACGCGCGCCGGGGCCGACCCGGCGTCAGACGACCGGGAGACCGACCGCCTTCCATGCCTGGAAACCGTCGATCAGATCCGTCGCACGGTACAGACCGAGCCGGCGGAGCGACTCGGCGGCGAGGGACGAGGCGTATCCCTCGTTGCAGACGATCACGATCCGCAGATCGTGGCCGACCGCCTCGGGCAGCCGATGGCTCCCCAGGGGATCGAGCCGCCACTCCAGCTCATTGCGTTCCACGACGATCGCGCCCGGGATGAGTCCGTCCCGGTCGCGCAGTGCCGCGTAGCGGATGTCCACCAGCAGGGCGCCCGCCGCCGCCTCCTCGAACGCCTGCCGGGCCGTCACCCGGTCCAGGCCCTCGCGGACCCGCTCCAGTAGGACATCGATACCGACGGGCGGCACGATGGGGCCGCTGTCGACGGTTGATACGGAATCGCTGCTCACTGCCAGTCCTCCGGACGCTCGACCTGTTCCAGACGGAGTACCGCGCCGGTACGGCTGAACCTGCGGATCAGCGGCAGCGGCGGGTAGTACGCGTGTACGGAGACGGCGTGCGCGGCGGACGCGTTCAGTACCTCGTGGACATGATGGCGGCCGAAGGCCCGGCCCCGGCCCGCGGGCAGACGGCGCTCGCGGTCGAGGTCCTCGGCGAGTTCGAGGGTTTTCCAGCCCCCGGCCGGGAGCCGTACGGCCAGGGAGTGCTCGACCAGCTCGCCCGTCGCCGTGGCGAAGGCGCCGAGCGATTCGGCGTGGTCGTGCCAGCCCGTACCCGAACCCGGTGGCCAGCCGATCAGCCAGGCCTCGCTCTCACCCGGTCCGTCGAGGCGCACCCAGGTACGGCCGTCGGGGTCGAGGGGGAGGGACGAGATCAGCTCCGGGTCGGCCGCGGCGCGGCGGACGAAGTCGAGCAGTTCGGCCGAGGTGGGGCCGGAGCCGCGGCCGGCGGAATCGGACGAGGGCGACGAGGGAGACGAGGGAGACGGAGGGGATGAGGGGGATGAGGGAGACGAGGAGGATGAAGGGGAGGGGAACGCGGACACGGGCTGGGACATGGAGAACCGTCCTGGTGAGTTCGCGGAGGCGCGCACGGGGCCGCGAAGCGGCCCGTACGGTGCGCGTGGGAAAGCGGCGGAAGAGCGCCGGAGATCAGGAACGTCGCGAAGTCAGCGGGACGGTCGACACACACAGCCCGCGTAGCGGAGGAGATCCATATGGACCCTCCGCCACAGGCGTACATCGGTGTCGGTCACAAATCGGAGTACACCACCGGTGCCCTCCCTTGGTCAATTGACGTCCGCGGTGCTGTCACTGGGCGTCGCCGCGGTGGTGTCGCCGCCGCGGGCGGCGTCCGCCGCCTCGTACAGCTCCTCGGGATGCACCCCCGAGAAGGCGGCGACGAGGTGCCCGTCCGGCCGTACCAGCAGCACGGTATGGGCGGACGCGCCCGGATACGCCTCGGCGACCAGCAGTTCGGCGGGCACGGGCAGCGCCGAGACCGCGGCGTCCAGCCGGGGCATCACGCCCGCGCTCTGCCAGTGCCTGCGGTCCCACACCCCGGTACCGGGCGCGATCAGCAGCACCAGCAACCGCCCCTGCCCCAGCCGGTCCCGGAGCCGGGCGCCGGTGCCGTCGGGCGCGGTGACCTGGACGTCCTCGACCGGACCTCCCGGTTCCGTGGCGACGACGACCTGGGCCGGGGCTGGCTCGGGGGCGAGCGGCGAGTGGGTGTGCGCGGGCGGCGCGCCCAGCGGCCCCCGGCCGAGATGGGCGTCGGTGAGCAGGCCCTCGTGGCCGCGCGCGGTACCGGGCAGCCGGACCCGCAGGGCCCCGCCGCCGCGTACCGACGGCAGGACGTGGTCGGCGGCGCGCAGCCGGGCCGCGACCGCGGTCCGCCGCTCCGCCTGATAGCTGTCGAGCAGGGTCTCCGAACCGTTGTGCTGCCGGGCGTGCGCCAGCTTCCACGCCAGATTGTCGACGTCCCTCAGCCCCTCGTCGAGGCCCTGGGTCCCGAGCGCGCCCAGCAGATGCGCCGCGTCGCCCGCCAGGAACGCCCGGTCCACCCGCCAGCGCCGGGCCAGCCGGTGGTGCGCCGTGTACACCCCGGTGTCGAGGAGGTCGTACGGCGGAGTGGTCCCGCACCAGCCCGCGAGGGTGTCGCGGACCCGTGCCACCAGGGTGTCGGGGGTGACCAGATCCCCGCCGGGCGGCAGCAGCCAGTCCAGCCGCCAGGCGTCGTCGGGCAGCGGGCGGGCGGTGATCTCGGCCCCCGCGCCGCGCCACGGCGGCCGGCGGTGCAGCAGTGCCTCGTCGGGCCAGGGGAGTTCGACCCGCAGGGTGGCCACGGCATGGCGTTCCACCGCGGTACGCCCGGGGAACCGGATGCCGAGGAGTTTGCGTACGGTCGACCGGGCGCCGTCGCAGCCCACCACATGGCTGCCCCGCCACCAGGTCGCCTCCGGGCCTCGGGTGTGGACGGTGACCCCGCCCGGCTCCTGCTCCAGGGCGTCCACCCGGCCCCCGGTGACCAGGGTGGCGAGCGGCTGGGCGGTGACCGCGTCCCGCAGGCCGCGGGTAAGGGCGTGCTGAGGGATGTGCAATGGCGAAGGAGGGTCCTCGCCGCCAAGCGGCAGCCTGCGTACCTCCTGCTTACGGCGCATCGACCGCCAGCCGGTCCAGCGGGCGCCCTCGTCGTGGATCGTGGCGCAGCCCAGGCGTTCGACGGCCGCCGCCGTGTCGGGGCGCAGGACGACGGTCCTGGCCGGGCGGGGTTCCTCGGGGTCCGTGCCCTCGTCGAGGACGACGGTGGGTACGCCCTGGCGGCCGAGCGCGAGGGCGAGGGCGAGCCCGACGGGACCGGCGCCGACGACGATCACCGGATCCACGGAGCGGCTCCTCGGGTTCGCGGGGTCATGAGGGCGGTCGTTGGCGTTCGGGAAGGTGCGGTGGGGCCCCGCTGCGCGATCACAGAACGTATGCAACCTACTGGGGGTGCCTGCGTCAAGTGACGGGGGAGCGGCACGGCGGGCACTGATCCATCGGTGGTGCGCGGGGACGGGACGGCGGAGGCGG
>NZ_JBHYZV010000137.1:0-11188 GCF_042753905.1 Streptomyces sp. NPDC059248
TCTGGAAGGAGAGCGCGCGCAGGCCGCGAGGAACGAGCGGTCGAGCACGGTCGACTGAAGAACACGGCTAAAGCGCCCCGGAGGCGAACCGAGCCTTGAAAAAAGGGGGCTGAAGCGCCCCGGAGGCGAACCGAGCCCTAAAAACTCAGCGACCGGGTCGGACTGTGAGGTCGTTGATCTCGGCGTCTCGGGGGAGGTCGATCGCGGTGAGGATCGCGGTGGCCACGGACTCGGGGTCGATCCAGCGTGCGGGGTCGTACTCCCGGCCTTCTTGGGCGTGGACCTTGGCCTGCATGGGGCTGGCGGTCCGTCCGGGGTAGACGGATGTCACTCGGATTCCGTTGCCGTGCTCTTCGGCGCGGAGGGCGTCGGCGAGGGCTTTGAGGCCGTGCTTGGAGGCGGCGTACGCGCTCCATTCGGCGTGGGCGGTGAGTCCGGCGCCCGAGTTCACGAAGACGATCTGTCCTTGGGAGACCCGTAGCTGGGGCAGGAGCAGGCGGGTGAGTTCGGCCGGGGCGATGAGGTTGGTGTTGAGCTGGTGGTGCCATGCCTTGGGTGTGAGGTCGCCGACGGTGCCCAGGTCGACGACGCCCGCGATGTGCAGCAGGGTGTCGATCCGGTCGGGGACGTCCTGGTGGGAGAGGGCCCAGGAGATCCGGTCGGGTTCGGCCAGATCGGCCACCAGGGTGCGGGCGCCCGGGTAGTGGGCCGCGACCTCTTTGGCCCGTCCGGCGTCGCGGCCGAGGACGACGAGGTCGTCGCCGCGCTCGTGGAGTCTGCGGGCGACGGCGGCGCCGATGCCCGATCCGGCCCCGGTGATCAGGTGCGTGGTCATGACGGTCATGCTCGCATTTCGGGGCGGCGCGCTGCCATCGGGGCGTGTCCCGTCACGCGCCGAGTGCCTCTTCGAGGTAGGCGAGTGCGGCGGCGGGCTCTTCGGCGAAGAACACCAGGTCGGTGAGGGGTACGGGCAGGAAGCCTTCCGCTTCCATCCGCCGGAATTGGGTTTTCAGCCCGTCGTAGAAGCCGGCCGTGTTGAGCAGCACGACCGGCTTGTTCTGCCGGCCGTGCTTCTTCAGTTCGAGGATCTCGGTGGCCTCGTCGAGTGTCCCGGTGCCGCCGACCATGATCACCACGGCGTCGGCTTTGGCCAGCAGCAGGGCCTTCCGTTCGGCGAGGTCGCGGGCGATCACCATCTCGTCCGCTCCGGCGCGCGCGGTCGCGGCGAGGAAGTCGACCGAGACGCCGACCAGTCGCCCGCCGGTCTCCGCGACTCCGTCGGCGACGACTTTCATGAGGCCGCTCTCCGAACCGCCCCACACCAGGGTGTGGCCGCCTTTGCCGAGCAGTTCGGCGAACTCGCGGGCCGGTCCCGTGTACCGCTCGTCGAGGTCGGCGGCGGAGAGGAAGACGCAGATTCTCATGGCGTCACGGTACGGGACGGGGTACGGCTCGGGTGCCCGCCGGGGCCGGTTCCCGGCCCGCTGTGGGCGGTCCGGGAAAAGAAGTCCGCCGGGGAGCGATGAGTCGGGGAGTCCCGCCCGGTCAGCACTCTCATGGACAAGACGATCCGCACGCTGGACCGGACGCGGTCGGCGGACGGGACACCTCTCGCGTACGAACGGCGGGGCGACGGGCCCCCGGTGGTGCTGGTGGGCGGCGCGCTGAGCACGGCGGCGACCGATGGGCCGCTGGCCGATCTGCTCGCCGCGCGGTTCAGTGTGCTCACCTATGACCGGCGGGGCCGGGGCGGCAGCGGCGATCCCGGCGGGTACGCGGTGGAGCGGGAGATCGAGGACTTGGCGGCCGTCATCGAGGAGGCGGGTGGCAGCGCCCGGGTGCACGGGATGTCGTCGGGCGGTGTGCTGGCGCTGCGGGCGGCGGCGGCGGGGTTGCCGGTGACGCATCTGTCGGTGTACGAGCCGCCGTTCGATCCGGCCGTACGCCCCGGGCGGCCGCCGGCGGGTCATGTGGCGCGTACGCGCGCGCTGGTGGCCGAGGGCCGGGCCGGGGACGCGCTGGCGCTCTTCCTGGGCCTGATCGGGACGGCGGACGAGATGGTGGCGCGGATGCGCAGCTCACCTATGTGGTCGGGGCTGGTGGCGGTCGCGCATACCCTGCCGTACGACTACGCGGTCCTGGGTGACGGTTCCGTACCGCTGTGTCTGCTGCACGAGGTCCCCGTGCGGGTCATGGTCACGGACGGCGGCGCCAGTCCGCCGGCGGTCCGGGAGGCGGCGCGGCTGGTGGCGGAGGCGCTGCCGCGCGGGCGCCACCGGACCCTGACGGGGCAGACGCACGAGGCGTCGCCGTACGTCCTGGCGCCCGTCCTGGAGACCTTCTTCGCGACCTGAGCCGGCCGGCCCCGTACCACCGGTCCTTTACAGGGCCGGGGCTCCGTACCACCGGCCCTCTACAGGCCCCGCGCAGAGGGACCTGTAGGGGGGCGGGGCCGTACGGCTCCCCGGAGAGGGTCGTACGGCCCCGGAGGGTTCAGACGGCGGCGGTGGCGCGCCGGGTGGCGGAGATGGTCGCCGAGCCGACGACACGGCTGCCGTCGTACAGCACGATCGCCTGCCCGGGGGCGACGCCCCGTACCGGCTGGTCGAACTCGACGCGCAGTTCGCCGTTGTCGACGACCGCCGTCACCGGGGTCTCGCCGCCGTGGGCGCGCAGTTGGGCGGTGTACGTCCCCGGGCCCTCGGGCGCCGTCCCGCACCAGCGGGGCCGGATCGCGGTGAGTGCGGTGACGTCGAGCGCCTCGGCGGGGCCGACGGTGACGGTGTTGTTGACGGGCGAGATGTCGAGGACGTACCGCGGCTTGCCGTCGGGGGCCGGGTGGCCGATCCGCAGGCCCTTGCGCTGGCCGATGGTGAAGCCGAAGGCGCCGTCGTGCGTGCCGACCGTGGCGCCGCTCTCGTCGACGATGTCGCCCTCAGCGCGGCCCAGCCGGGCGGCGAGGAAGCCCTGGGTGTCGCCGTCGGCGATGAAGCAGATGTCGTGGCTGTCCGGCTTCTTCGCCACTGCGAGCCCCCGGCGCTCGGCCTCGGCCCGGATCTCGTCCTTGGTGGTGAGGGTGTCCCCGAGCGGGAACAGGGCGTGGGCGAGCTGGCGCTCGTCGAGGACACCGAGGACGTACGACTGGTCCTTGGCCATATCGCTGGCGCGGTGCAGTTCGCGGCCGCCGTCCTCGTGCTGCACGACGGTGGCGTAGTGGCCCGTGCACACGGCGTCGAAGCCGAGGGCGAGGGCCTTGTCCAGCAGCGCCGCGAACTTGATCTTCTCGTTGCAGCGGAGACAGGGGTTGGGGGTGCGTCCGGCCTCGTACTCGGCGACGAAGTCCTCGACCACGTCCTCGCGGAAGCGTTCGGCGAGATCCCAGACGTAGAAGGGGATGCCGATCACATCGGCGGCGCGGCGGGCGTCGCGCGAGTCCTCGATGGTGCAACAGCCGCGGGCCCCGGTACGGAAGGACTGCGGATTCGCGGAGAGCGCGAGGTGCACGCCGGTCACGTCGTGACCGGCTTCGACGGCACGGGCGGCGGCGACGGCGGAGTCCACGCCCCCGGACATGGCGGCGAGCACCCGGAGCGGGCGCTGGGGAGTCGTCTGAGTCATAGCCCTACCAGAGTACGGTCCTCGTGAAACGAGAGCTCGCGAGTATGCGTCGTAGGAGACATGGGACACGAATCGGAGCCGGTGAAGGAACGTCCGGACGGCGGGACGGAAGAGCGGCCCGAGCGGGGTGAGGCGGCCGGGGACGCCGCCGGCGGGGGCCGGGGGCACAGCCGTCCGCGGCGGCGGATCGGCCGTCGTGGGCTGCTGCTGGGCGGTGCCGCGGCGCTGGCGGGCGGCGGGCTGCTGGCGCGCGACGAGCTGAGCGGGCTGTGGTGGCGGGTGCCGGGGGTGTCCAAGCCCCGCAAGGAGGGTGAGCTGGATCACATGGGGGCCCAGTGGGCCGCGGCGTCCAAGGCGAACTGGCGGCTGGCCGACCGGCCAGACGACTACCGGATCGACCGGGTGATCATCCATGTGGTCCAGGGGAGCTTCCCGACGGCGCTGCGGGTCTTCAAGGATCCGGGGCACGGGGCGGCGACGCACTACGTGGTCCGCAAGGACGGTCATGTGGCCCAGATGATCCGTGAGCTGGATGTGGCCTTCCACGCGGGAAATCGTTCCTTCAACGAGCGCAGTGTGGGGATCGAGCACGAGGGCTTCGTGGACCGGCCGCAGGACTTCACGGACGCGATGTACGCGGGGTCGGCCCGGCTGACGGCCGGGATCTGCGTACGGTACGGGCTGCCCGCGGACCGGGAGCACATCATCGGGCATGTGGAGGTGCCGGGGACCGACCACACCGACCCCGGGCCGCACTGGGACTGGGACCGCTATCTGCGGCTGGTGCGCGAGGCGCTGCCCGAGGCACGGCGGCGGAACACGGCGCGCTCCTGACGGACGGGGCTTCGGGAGACCGGGCCCGGAAGCCCTCGGGCCCCGGAGCCCCGGATGGAGCCCCGGAGCCCTCAGCTCCGAAGCACTCAGCTCAGGCCCGCCGTGCGGGCCCGTTCGACCGCCGGCCCGATCGCCTTGGCGACCGCTTCCACATCCGCCGTGGTGGAGGTGTGGCCGAGGGTGAAGCGGAGGGTCCCGCGCGCCAGATCGGGGTCGGTGCCGGTGGCGAGGAGGACATGGCTGGGCTGGGCCACCCCGGCGGTACAGGCCGATCCCGTGGAGCATTCGATGCCCTGGGCGTCCAGGAGCAGGAGCAGCGAGTCGCCCTCGCAGCCGGGGAACGAGAAGTGCGCGTTGGCCGGGAGCCGGTCCTCGGGGTCGCCGCCGAGGATCGCGTCCGGTACCGCGTCGAGCACGGCCCGGACGAGTTGGTCCCGGAGGGAGCCGACCTCCCGGGCGAACTCCTCACGGCGTTCGGCGGCCAGCCGTCCGGCCACGGCGAAGGAGGCGATGGCGGGGACGTCGAGGGTGCCGGAGCGCACATGCCGCTCCTGGCCGCCGCCGTGCAGGACCGGAACCGGGGAGTAGTCCCGGCCCAGGAGCAGTGCGCCGATGCCGTACGGCCCGCCGATCTTGTGGCCGGAGACCGTCATGGCCGCGAGCCCGGACGCGGCGAAGTCCACGTCGAGCTGGCCGAAGGCCTGGACCGCGTCCGCGTGGAGCGGGATGTCGTACTCGGCGGCGACGGCGGCGAGCGCGGCGACCGGCAGCACCGTACCGATCTCGTTGTTGGCCCACATGACGGTCGCGAGGGCGATGTCGCCGGGGTCGCGTTCCACGGCCTCGCGCAGGGCCTCGGGGTGGACCCGCCCGTAGGCGTCGACAGGCAGGTACTCCACGGTGGCGCCCTCGTGTTCGCCCAGCCACTCCACGGCGTCGAGCACGGCGTGGTGCTCGACGGGGCTGGCGAGGACCCGGGTGCGCCGGGGGTCGGCGTCACGGCGCTGCCAGTAGAGGCCCTTGACGGCGAGGTTGTCCGCCTCGGTACCGCCCGAGGTGAAGACCACTTCACTGGGGCGGCCGCCCAGGGCGTCGGCGAGGGTCTCGCGCGCCTCTTCGACGGTACGGCGGGCCCGGCGCCCGGCGGCGTGGAGCGCCGACGCGTTGCCGAACGCGGTGAGCTGGTCAGTCATCGCCTCGACGGCCTCCGGGAGCATCGGAGTGGTCGCTGCGTGGTCGAGGTAGGCCATGGTGGCCCCGATTCTACGAGGCGGGGAGGGGGTGCATTCCCCGCGCGTAGGGGTACGAGGGGCGGCACGGCTCCCGGAGCGGCGGGCCGGGGGGGTGGACCGGGCTCCACGAGGACGAGGAGCGGCGGCACTCACCCGCCCCCGCCGGGCCCGGTCACACGGCGGCGACGGCGACGGCGACGACGGCGGCGGCGGCGACAGCCACAGCAGTGACCGATCTCAGCGGGGAACCTTCGCCAGTTGGCGGGACTGGGCCACCAGCCGGTCCCGGCTGTCCCAGACTTCGGCGTCCTCCTCCAGGAAGCCGCCCGCGAGATTGCGGGTGGAGATCGCGACCCGCAGCGGGCCCGGCGCCGGGCGGCAGCGGATGTGGGCGGTGAGTTCGACGGTGGGGGTCCAGCCCTTGAGGCCCAGGTCGAAGGCGGTGGGCGGGAGGCAGTCCACGGTCAGCAGCAGGGAGAGGGGGTCGGCGTCACGGCCGTCGGCGAGGGTGAACCAGCCCCGGACCTCGCCCTTGCCCGACGGGGCGCCGAGCGCCCAGCCGACGGTGGCCGGGTCCAGCCTGATGTCCAGCCGGCCGAGGATCGCCCAGGTCTTCGAAAGATCGAGACCGGGGGCGTCGGCGGGGCCCACGCACTGCTCGTACGGCGGCAGGGCGGGCGGGGTGGCCGAGGTGCGGACCTCGTCGGTGAGGGCGTCCAGATCGCCGTAGGTCGCCAGGACCCGGATGCGTTCGACCTCCCGGCCGTCCTCGTCGGTCTGGAAGAGCGACGCCTGACCGGTGGCGAGCGTACGGCCGGTGCGGACGGTCTGGGTGCGGATCACCGCGGGCCCGGGGACGCAGGCGCTCAGGAAGTGCCCGGAGAGAGTGAAGGGGTCGGGGTGGGGCAGCGCGTCCCCGAGGGCGCGGCCGAGCAGTCCCAGCAGATAGCCGCCGTTGACGGCGTGCAGGATCGTCCACCCGGGCGCGAGGTGGACGTCGTAGACGCCGGGGCCCCGCGGGACGACGGCGGTGTCCCGGTCGAACTCGCTGTTTCCTATGGATGCCTGAGCTGCCTGTGCCATGGAGGCACCGTACCCCAGCTCAATACTAAGCGGTAGCTTTCCGGGGGTCCCGGGCTCAGATCTCCTCCGTCGCCGTGGAGCGGCGGTTCCAGGCGCGCGGGGCCCGCCAGTGGAAGCGGATCGCCAGCAGCCGCAGGACGAAGGCGGTCAGAACAGCCATACCGCTGGTGAAGGCGTTGAGGGTGTCGAACCGGATGAAGAGCGCGACCATGGTGGCGCCCACGATGGCGGGGACGGCGTACAGATCGCGGTCCCAGCGGAGCAGTGACGGCACCTCGTTCGCCAGGACGTCCCGCAGGACGCCGCCGCCCGCCGCGGTCGCCACACCGAGCACCGCGGACGAGGTCAGGCCGAGGCCGTACTCGTACGCCTTGGTGGTCCCGGTGACGCAGAACAGGCCGAGGCCGGCCGCGTCGAAGACGTTGACGCCGGTCTGGATCCGTTCGACGACGGGGTGCAGGAAGAAGACCAGGGCCGTGGCGACCAGGGGCATCAGGAAATAGCCGAGCTCGGTGAAGGCCGCCGGGGGCACGGCACCGATGATCAGATCACGCAGCAGCCCTCCGCCCAGCGCTGTGACCTCGGCGAGTACCGCCATTCCGAAGACGTCGAAGTTCTTGCGGACGGCGAGCAGCGCGCCGGAGATCGCGAAGACGAAGATTCCGGCGAGGTCGAGCGCATGCTGGACGGAGGGCGTGAACAGTTCTTGGAGCACCGGACGATTGTGCCGTTTGTCCGGCGCGGATTCCGTTCCGCTCCCGCGGGCTACTTCCCGGTGTCCTCCGCGTCCGGCTTCCCGGACGGCTTCCCGGACGGTTCCCCGTCCGCCTCCGCCGCCCCGGCCGCGGGCTCGTCGCCATCGGCTTCACCGGCTTCCGGTGCCGACTCCGCCCCGGCCTCAGCCGCCGCCCCGAAATCCGTCTCTGCCGCCACCCCGGACTCCGTCTCGGAATCCGCCCCGGACTCCGTCTCCACGGCCTTCGGAACGGCGGAGACCACCTCGACCGCCTCCCGCGCCGACTCCAGGACCGTGTCGCCCGGCGCCTGGTCCGCCGCGTTCTCCGGGTGGTGACAGGCCACCTGCTGCCCCGGGCGCAGCTCGATCAGCGGCGGCTCCTGCGTCTTGCAGAGTTCCGTCGCCTTCCAGCACCGGGTGTGGAAGCGGCAGCCCGCCGGGGGCGAGATCGGCGAGGGGACGTCGCCCTTGAGCAGGATCCGCTCGCTCTTGACGCCCCGCCGTCGCGGGTCCGGTACCGGCACCGCCGAGAGCAGCGCCTTGGTGTAGGGGTGCATCGGCGACTCGTAGAGCGACTTGCGGTCCGCCAGCTCGACGATCTTGCCGAGGTACATCACCGCGATCCGGTCCGAGACATGGCGGATCACGGACAGGTCGTGGGCGATGATCAGATAGGTCAGCCCCAGCTCGTCCTGGAGGTCGTCGAGGAGATTGACGACCTGCGCCTGGATCGAGACGTCCAGCGCCGAGACGGGTTCGTCGGCGACGACGAGCTTGGGCTTGAGCGCCAGCGCCCTGGCGATGCCGATCCGCTGGCGCTGACCGCCGGAGAACTCGTGCGGATAGCGGTTGTAGTGCTCGGGGTTGAGCCCCACCAGGCCCAGCAGCCGCTGGACCTCCTTCTTCACGCCGCCCTCCGGCTCGATGCCCTGGAGCTTGAAGGGCGCGGAGACGATGGTGCCGATGGTGTGCCGGGGGTTCAGCGACGAATAGGGGTCCTGGAAGATCATCTGGACGTCGCGGCGGAGCGGGCGCATCCCGGCGACGCCCAGGTGGGTGATGTCATGGCCCTGGAACTCGATCCGCCCTGCGGTCGGCTCCAGCAGCCGGGTGATCAGCCGCCCCATGGTCGACTTGCCGCAGCCCGACTCGCCCACCACACCCAGCGTCTCGCCGGAGCGGATGTCGAAGCTGAGCCCGTCGACGGCCTGTACGGCCCCGGTCTGGCGCCGCAGCAGACCCTTGCGGATCGGGAAGTGCTTGACCAGGCCCTCGACCTTGAGCAGCGACTCGGGCCGGGAGTCCGCACCGGCCCCGTCGGCCTGCTGGGGAATCTTCACGTTGTCACTCACAGCTTGGGCGCAATCTCTTCGGTCCAGATCCGCGTCCGCTCGTCCTTCGCCATATGGCAGGCGGAGAAGTGCCAGCCGCCCGCCTGCTGGAGTTCGGGGCGGACGGTGCGCGTCACATTGTCCTTGGGCACATCGGCGTACGGGCACCGCGGATGGAAGGCACAGCCGTCGGGGATGTTGATCAGGCTGGGCGGTGAGCCCTTGACCGGGATGAGCCGCTCGGTCTGGTCGCGGTCGATCCTCGGCATCGAGCCGAGCAGACCCCAGGTGTAGGGGTGCTGGGGCTCGTAGAAGACCTGCTCCGCGGGGCCGCGTTCGACGCACCGGCCGCCGTACATCACCAGGATGTCGTCGGCCAGTTCGGCGACGACGCCCAGGTCGTGGGTGATGATGACGACGGCGGAGCCGAACTCCTTCTGGAGATCGCGCATCAGATCGAGGATCTGCGCCTGGACGGTGACGTCGAGGGCCGTCGTCGGTTCGTCGGCGATCAGCAGTTCGGGGTTGTTGACCAGCGACATCGCGATCATCGCCCGCTGCCGCATGCCGCCGGAGAACTCGTGCGGATAGCTGTCGACGCGCTTGTCGGGCTGCGGGATGCCGACCCGGTCGAGCATCTCGATCGCCCGGGTGCGGGCGGCCTTCTTGTCGACGTCGTGGTGGACCCGGTACGCCTCCACGATCTGCTTGCCGATCGTGTAGTACGGGTGCAGCGCCGACAGCGGGTCCTGGAAGATCATCGCCATCCGGCGGCCGCGGAGCTTGCGTACCTCGTCCGGGTCGCAGCCGAGGAGTTCCTGCCCGTCGAGCCAGATCTCGCCGGATATCCGGGCCCGGCCGCGGCCGTGCTGACCGGCGGTGTGCAGCCCCATGATGCCCAGGGACGTCACGGACTTCCCGGAGCCGGACTCGCCGACGATCCCGAGGGTCTTGCCCTTCTCCAGCTGGAAGCTCAGCCCGTCCACGGACTTGACCAGGCCGTCGTCGGTGGGAAAGTGCACCTTGAGGTCGCGGACCTCCAGGAACGCGCTGGGCGCGGGCGAGCCGACGGGGGCGATCGCACCGGGCACGGTGGCCGGGGCCCCGGCCCCGGACTTCTTCAACTCGCTCATCAGAGCCTCACACGCGGGTCGACGACGGCGTACAGCATGTCCACGACGAGGTTCGCGACACAGATGAACAGGGCGGCGAAGAGGGTGACACCGAGAATCAGCGGAAGGTCCTTGGAGCTGATGGACTCGATGGCGAGCTTGCCGAGTCCTGGCAGGTTGTACGTGGACTCGGTGAGCACGGCACCGCCGAGCAGCGCGCCGAGGTCGAGCCCGAGCAGGGTGAGGACGGGCGTCCAGGTGGAGCGCATGGCGTGCCGTCCGATGACGACGCGTTCGGTCAGCCCCTTGGCCCGCGCGGTCCGGATGTAGTCCTCGCCCATGATCTCCAGCATGGTGGCGCGGGTGAGCCGGGCGTACATCGCGGCGTACAGGAAAGCCAGGGTGATCCAGGGGAGGATCAGGCTCTGGAACCACTGGGCGGGATCGTCGCCGAGGGCCGCGAACTCGCCGCTGACCCAGTCGAGCTGCCAGCTGAAGACGGCGAGCGAGATCAGGCCGGTGAAGTAGATGGGGAGCGAGACGCCCGCCAGGGCGACGGTCATCGCGGCCCGGTCCCAGATGGTGCCCCGGCGCAGGGCCGAGACCACACCGGTGGAGACTCCGCCGACGACCCAGAGCAGACAGGCACCGCCCGCGAGCGCGAGGGTGACCGGGATCGCCTCGGTGAGCTGCGGCCAGACCGCCTGCTCGGTACGGAAGGAGTAGCCGAAGCAGGGGGCAGGGCACTTGGTGACGTCGGTGCCGTTGGCGTACTCCCGGCCGGCGAAGATGCCCTGGACGAAGTTCCAGAACTGCACCAGTACGGGATCGGCGAGACCCAGCTTCTTCCGGATTCCCTCGATCGCGACGGGGTCGGCCTGCTTGCCGGCGAACAGATACGCCGGATCGGAACCGGCCCACTTGGGGAGCACGAAGAAGATGACGAAGGTCGTCAGGGTCACGACCAACAGCATCATGGCGACGGCGAACAATCGCCGGATGACATAAGCAAGCACTGTGCGCGGCCCGGCGACGGCACCGAGCCCGGGTTACGGGTTCGGGGCGCCGCCCGAGGCCATCACCTGCCCTTCGGGACTGGCGGGTTGGGCGTTGGTGGGGTGGTGCCGGTGGTGACCCGCGCCTGGGGCAGCGGGGGCCCACCCCCCGACACGGGGGGCGGGGGGACAGTGGGATAATAAAAAAAAACACAGCCCACCACAAAAACCCAGTATATAAAAAGGG
>NZ_JBHYZV010000138.1:0-10936 GCF_042753905.1 Streptomyces sp. NPDC059248
AACCCCGCAAACACCTCAGACGAATCCAACAACCCCACCGCCATACCCACCCACTGATGACCCTGACCCGGAAACACAAACACCACCCGACCACCCGAAACCACCGGACCCGAACCCACCACCACACCCGGAACCACCCCACCACCAGCCAACCCACCCAACCCACCAACCAACCCATCCCGACCAGAACCCACCACCACACCACGCCACCCCAACACCCCACGACCCTCAACCAAACCCCGAGCAACACCCCACACATCCCCACCCTCAACCACAGAAACCAACCCACCCGCAACACCCCGCACACCACCCAACGAACCACCCGACACCACCAAAGCCACCACACCACCCCCCACCACACCACCGACGGGCACGAGTTCACCCGCGGCCGGCTCCGCCTCCTCCAGTTCCTCCGGCTCCTCCAGCAGGACATGGCAGTTCGTGCCACTGACCCCGAACGAGGACACCCCGGCCCGGCGCGGCCGCTCGCCGCGCGGCCACTCCTTCGGGCTGGTGAGCAGCTCCACGGCGCCCGAGTCCCAGTCCACTTCGGGCGTCGGCGCGTCCACGTGCAGGGTGCGCGGCATCCGCTCGTGCCGCATCGCCTCGATCACCTTGATCAGCCCACCGACGCCCGCCGCCGCCACACTGTGGCCGATGTTGGACTTGAGCGAGCCGAGCATCAACGGCCGTTCCCGCGGCCTGCCCTGCCCGTACGTGGCCAGCAGCGCCCGCGCCTCGATCGGGTCGCCGAGGGTGGTTCCCGTACCGTGCGCTTCCACCAGGTCGACATCGGCGGCCGAGAGCCCGGCGTCGGCCAGGGCCTGCCGGATCACCCGCTCCTGCGCGGGGCCGCTGGGGGCGGCGAGTCCGTTGGACGCCCCGTCCTGGTTGACCGCGGAGCCCCGGATCACGGCATGGATCCGGTGTCCGAGCCGCCGGGCGTCGGAGAGCCGTTCGACGAGCACCAATCCTGCGCCCTCGGACCAGGAGGTGCCGTCCGCGGCGGCGGCGAACGACTTGCACCGGCCGTCCGCCGCGAGGCCGCGCTGTTTGGCGAAGTCGATATGGCCGCCCGGGTCGCCGTTGACGGTGACCCCGCCCGCGACGGCCAGGGTCGACTCCCCGGACCGCAGCGACCGCACCGCGAGATGGAGCGCCACCAGCGACGAGGAGCAGGCGGTGTCCAGGGAGAGGGCCGGGCCCTCGAAACCGTAGGTGTAGGACACCCGGCCGGAGGCGACGCTGCTCAGCTTGCTGGTCATCAGATAGCCCTCTAGCTCCTCGGGCGCGTTGAGCCCGAGATAGCTCTCCTCCACGATGCCCACGAAGACACCGGTACGGCTGCCCTTCAGGGTGGAGACGTCGATCCCCGCGTGCTCGAACAGCTCCCAGGAGGTTTCCAGCAGGATCCGCTGCTGGGGGTCCATCGCCAGCGCCTCGCGCGGGGAGATCCCGAAGAAGGCGGCGTCGAAGAGGGGGGCGTCCTGAAGGAATCCGGAGCGCGTCGAGTAGCACTTCTCGTTCAGCCGCTCCAGGTCCCAGTCCCGGTCGGTGGGGGGCTCGGTGATGGCGTCGACGCCCTCGTCGACCAGCCGCCACAGATCGCCCGGTGAGCCGACACCGCCGGGGTAGCGGCAGGCCATCCCGACGATCACCATCGGCTCCTCGTCGGCGGCCTCCAGTTCGGCGAGCTTGCGCCGGGTCTCCTGGAGATCGGCCGTGACCCACTTCAGGTACTCGACGAGCTTCTCCTCCCGGGTCTCTCCCCGGGTCTCTTCCGTGGACATCGCGCCCTCCCCCTTCGTACGTGAAAAGCCGTTCCGGGGGCCTGGCGGGTCCCCGTCGAGCGGTCAGCGCCCCGAGCGCCCCAGCTCCGTGTCGATCAGGTCGAACATCTCGTCCACCGATGCCGATGCGATCCGGTCGGCAGCCGCCGCCCGGCCGTCCCCGTCCCCGTCCCCGGTGGGCTGGGCAAACCGCGCGGCCATCAGTTGGAGCCGCCGGTGGAGGACCGCGTGGTCCCGTTCGTCGTCCGCGAGCGCGGCCAGCTCGGTGTCCAGCCGGTCCAGCTCGGCCATCAGCCGGCCGGCCGTGGGCGCCGCGCCCGGCGCGGTCAGGGTCAGCAGATGCGCGGCGAGCGCCTCCGGCGTGGGATGGTCGAAGACCAGGGTGGCGGGGAGCCCGAGGCCGGTCTCGGCGCCGAGCCGGTTGCGCAGCTCCATCGCAGTCAGGGAGTCGAAGCCCAGTTCCTGGAAGTCGTTCCGTACCCCGACGGCGTACGGGTCGGCGTGGCCGAGTACGGCCGCGACCTCGGCCCGGACGAGCCCGAGGACGAGCGTCTGGCGCCCGGCCGGGTCGAGATCCGCGAGCCGCTCCCGGAGCGAGTGGGCGGGTTCGGCGGTCCGGACGCTCCGGCGGGCGGGCGCGCGCCGCAGGTCCCGTAGGGCGGAGGGGATCAGGGCGGGCAGCGCCGACCGGTCGACGGACGCGTCGACGAGGGCGGTCCGGCCCAGGCCCACGGCGGTGTCGAAGGCGGCCACGGCATCCGCTTCGGTACGGGTCCTGAACCAGTCGTGGGTCCGGTGTCCGGTCCCCGGCGTCCCGGCGTCGTCCGGCTGACCGGGCGGCCGGGCCAGGGCCGTCGCGGGCAGGCCGTGCGCGTACCGGTGGCGGGCGAGCCCTTCGAGGAAGGCGTCGGCGGCGGCGCCGTGCGCCCGGCCGGGGGCGCCGATGAGTCCGGCGGTCGAGTGGTACAGCACGAACGCCGTCAGATCGAGATCGCGGGTGAGGTCGTGCAGCTGCCACGCGCCGTCGGCCGTGGCCCGCAGCACGGCGTCGAGGCGTTCGGTGGTCAGGGCCGTCAGCGGGGCGTCGTCACGGGCCGACGGGAGGTGGACGACCGCCCGCAGCGGGTGTGTGGCAGGTACGGTCGCGAGCAGCGCGGCCAGTGCCGCCCGGTCGGCGGGGTCGCAGACGGCGGTATCGGCCCGGGCGCCCAGGGCGGTGAGTTCGGCGGCCAGGGCTTCGAGGTCCGCCGTATCGGCGTCGGTGGGGGCGGCGAGCAGCAGCCGGGTGGCGCCGTGTCCGGTGACGAGACGACGGGTGAGCGGTCCCGTGAGGCCGCCGGGGCGGCCGGTGACGAGGACGGTGCCGCCGTCGAAGGCGGGCCGGGTGGCGGGGCCGGTTTCGTCGGCGGGCCGTGCGGGGCGCAGCCGGGGCGCGGTGAAGCGGCCGTCCCGGTAGGTGAACTCGGATTCGCCGGTCCGGAGCGCCGCCGCCAGTTCGGCCGGTGGTACGGCGTTCGGGTCGGCGGCGCACAGGACGATCCGGCCGAGGGTCTCGGCCTGGGCGGAGCGCAGGAGTCCGCGTACGGCGGCGTAGGCCAGTTCGGTGGCCGCGCCTTCCGTGGTCCCGTCGGGCAGGAAGACGACCAGCCGGGTGCCGTGGAGCCGTTTCTCGGTGGCGAGTTCGCGGGCCAGGTCCAGCGCGCGGCGGGCCGCCTCGTGGACGGCGGCGGTCACCTCGGTGGCGGTTCCGGGCCGCCAGGGGACGAGCAGCCAGTCGAGAGGGGTGCCCGCGTCGACGGCGGCTGCCGCCTCCGCCAGGGTCGCGTACCGGGGGATGTCCGCCATCCCGGCGTCGAGCGCGCCCCAGCGGACGGGGTCGGTGCCGGTGTCGGTCTCGATGGGGATCCAGTCGAGGGTGTGGAGTTCGTCGCCGTCCCGGCCGGGTCGCCCGGTGCCGAAGTGGTCATCGGGTACGTCCCGGAAGGTGACGGAGTCGGCGGTGAACACGGGCTCGCCGTGCTCGTCGACGAGGGTCAGGGCGACCGTGCGGTCGTCCGTGCCGGGAGCGGACGGCAGTTCGGAGCAGCGGGCCAGGACCGAGGTCGCGCCGGTGGCGTGGAGACGTACGCCGCGCCAGTGGGCGGGCAGCGCTACGGTGCCGGGCCGTGCGGTCGCGGGGAGGGCGGCGTCCAGCAGGGCGGGGTGGAGCCCGTACCGCCCGGCGTCGGCGGCCCGGTCGTCCGCGAGTGCGAGTGCGGGTGCGAGTGCTGTGGCGGGGGCGTCGTCGGTGACGTCCCCGGTGGCGGTACGGAGGACGGGGGCGGCCTCCGTACCGCCGCCGAGAACTCCCCTGGCACAGATCGTCCAGGGCGCTTCGTCGGCTTCGGTTCTGGCGTGGACGGCGACGGGCCTGCCACCGGTGTCGTCGGACGCGCCGACGTTCACCCGTAGCTGTACGCCACCGTGTTCGGGCAGGGGGAAGGGCGTCTCCGCGGTGAGTTCGCGGACGACGGCGCTGCCGGTCTCGTCCCCGGCGCGGATCACGAGTTCGAGCAGGGCGGCGGGGGGCAGGACGGCCGTGTCGCCGATGGTGTGGTCGGCGAGCCAGGGGTGGGTACGGATCGAGACCCGGCCGGTGAGGAGGGTGCCGTCCCCGTCGGCCTGGGCGATCACGGCACCCAGCAGGGGGTGGTCCGTCGCGGTCAGTCCGAGGGCGGCGGTGTCTCCGTGCTGGGCGGGTGTGTCGATCCAGTAGCGGTCGCGCCGGAAGGCGTAGGTGGGCAGTTCGACCCGGCGGGCGCCGGGCAGGATCGTGTCCCGGTCAAGGGTGATGCCCCGGGCGTGCAGCCGGCCGCGGGCGGCGGCGACGGTCGCGGCCTCGGAGCGGTTGCGGCGCAGGAGGGGGACGACGGCGCCGGGTTCGTGGTCGAGGCTGCCCGGGACGAGGGCGCTCAGGACGCCGTCGGGGCCCAGTTCGACGAAGTCGCCGACGCCCCGGTCGGCGAGGGTGCGGACGCCGTCGTGGAACCGTACGGCCTCCCGGATGTGCCGTACCCAGTACTCCGGCGACGTCAGCTGTTCGGCCGTGGCCAGGTCTCCGGTCACATTGGAGACCACGGGAATGGCCGGCGGCCGGAACGTCAGTCCGGCGATCGCCTCGCGGAACCCGTCCAGCACGCCGTCCATATGCGGCGAGTGGAACGCGTGGCTGACCTTCAGGGCGGATGTCTTGCGTCCCTCGCCCTTCCACCACGCGGTGATCTTCTCCACCACGTCCCGGTCGCCCGAGATCACCACCGAGCGGGGTCCGTTGACGGCCGCGATCGCGACCGCGTCGCCGTATTCGGTCAGGGAGTCACGGACCTCGGCTTCCTCGCCCTGGATCGCCGACATCGCGCCGTCGTCACGCGCCGACTGCATCAGCCGGCCACGCGCCACCACCAGAGCGGCGGCGTCGGCCAGGTCCAGCACTCCCGCGGCGTGTGCGGCCGACACCTCGCCGATCGAGTGACCGAGCAGACAGTCCGGCACCACACCCCACGACGCCACCAGCCGGAACAGCGCCACCTCCACCGCGAACAGCGCGGGCTGGGCGAGTGCCGTGGTGTCGAGTTCCTTCGCCGGGTCCGTGCCCGCCGCCGCGAACAGCACATCCTTCAGCGACCGCCCCAGCAGGGGATCGACGGCGGCGCAGATCTCGTCCAGGGCACGGGCGAAGACGGGTTCGGCGTCGTACAGCTCACGGCCCATACCCGCGCGCTGGGAGCCCTGACCCGTGAAGACGAACGCCAGGCGTCCGGGGCGGGCGCGGCCGGTGAGGGTCACGGCCGGGTCACTGGTACCGGTGGTCAGGGACCGGAGTCCGCGGAGCAGTTCGTCGCGGTCGGCGCCGACGACGGTCGCGCTGTGGTCGAGTACGGCCCGGGTCGTCGCCAGGGAGTACGCGATGTCCGCGACACCGTACTCCGGACGCTCCGCCACGAAAGCCAGCAGGCGCTCGGCCTGGCCGCGCAGCGCCTCCGGCGTCTTCGCCGACAGGGTCCAGTCGACGGCGGCCGGCGTCGCGGGCGCGGGCGCCGGCGACACGGACCCGTCCTCCGGGGGCGCCTCCTCCAGGATCACATGGGCGTTGGTGCCGCCGATTCCGAAGGCGGACACGGCGGCCCGGCGCGGCCCTTCGTGTCCGGGCCAGGGCCTGGCCCGGGTGAGGAGTTCGATGTCCCCGGCCGACCAGTCGACGTGCGGGGTGGGTTCGTCGGCGTGCAGGGTGCGGGGCAGCCGGCCGTGGCGCAACGCCTCGATCATCTTGATGACGCCGCCGACCCCTGCCGCCGCCTGGGTGTGACCGATATTCGATTTGAGGGAGCCGAGGAGGAGGGGCCGGCCGGGGTGCCGTTCACGGCCGTACGTCGCCAGCAGCGCCCGCGCCTCGATCGGATCACCCAGCCGCGTCCCCGTGCCATGCGCCTCGACGACATCGACATCGGCCGCCGAAAGACCGGCGTCCGCCAGCGCCTGACGGATCACCCGCTCCTGCGCCGGACCGTTCGGCGCCGTCAGACCGTTCGACGTACCGTCCTGGTTGACCGCCGAACCCCGGAGCACCGCCAGCACCCGGTGCCCCTTGCGCCGCGCGTCCGACAGCCGCTCCAGGACGAGCATGCCCGCGCCCTCGGACCAAGACGTGCCGTCGGCGGTGGCGCCGAACGCCTTGCAGCGGCCGTCGGGTGACAGGGCGCGCTGCCGGGAGAACTCGACGATCGAGAACGGGGTGGACATCAGGGTCACCCCGCCCGCGAGCGCGAGATCGCATTCGCCGCGCCGCAGCGCGCCCGCCGCCAGATGCAGGGTCACCAGCGACGACGAGCAGGCCGTGTCCACGGAGACGGCCGGACCCTCGAAGCCGAAGGTGTACGAGAGCCGGCCGCAGGCGATGCTGCTGGACACGCCCCCGGCGAGATGTCCGGCGATCTCGGCCGGGACGTCGTCGAGGACCCCGGCGCCGTAGCCCTGGTACATCAGTCCGGTGAAGACGCCGGTGGCGCTGCCCCGGAGGGTGGCGGGGACGATCCCGGCGCTCTCCATCGCCTCCCAGGTGGTCTCCAGCAGCAGCCGCTGCTGGGGGTCGGCGGCGAGGGCCTCGCGCGGCGACATCCCGAAGAACGCGGCGTCGAAGTCGGTCATCCCGGTGACGAATCCGCCGTGCCGGGTCAGGGTCTTGCCGGGCCGGTCGGGATCGGGGTCGTACACGTCCTCGTCCCAGCCCCGGTCGGCGGGGAACTCGGAGATCGCGTCGACACCGTCGTCGACGAGCCGCCACAGATCGGCCGGGGACTCGACCCCGCCCGGGTAGCGGCACGCGGCGCCCACGATCGCCAGCGGCTCCCGCGCCCGCTCCTCCACCTCCTTGAGTCGTGCCCGGGCGTCGCGCGCGTCCGCGATGGCCCGCTTCAGATACGTACGGAGTTCGTTCTCGTCCGCCATGTCACACCACCGCTCCTGATAGTCCGGATGTTCCGGGAACACGCGTCGTGCGACGCCCGGGCGAGCCCATGTGCGCCGCCCCCTATTCCGCGCCGTCGACCAGGGCGAACAGCTCCTCGTCGCTGGCCGCGTCGAGATCGCGGCCCCGGCTGCCACCGCCGCCGATCAGCAGCAGTTCCTGGAGGCGGGCGGTGATCCGGCCCTGGGCGTCGGCGTCGGCCGCGGACGAGCGGATCAGGTCCTCCAGCCGGTCGAGTCCCGCGATGACCGGGTCGGCGGCCGATGCGGGTCCGTCCCCGGGGCCTTCGACGGCGATCTCACCGTCGAGATAGCCGGCCAGCGCGTCGGCCGACGGATGGTCGAAGGCCACGGTGCTGGGCAGGGCGAGACCGGTCGCCGCGGTCAGCTGGTTGCGCAGCTCGACCGCGGTGAGCGAGTCGAAGCCCAGCTCCTGGAGCGGGGTGCCGGGTTCCACGGCCAGCGGGTCGGCATGGCCGAGTACGGCGGCTATCCGGGCCCGGACCAGATCGGTGAGCAGCCTGCGGCGCTCGTCGGGCGCGAGCCCGGCGAGACGTTCGGCGAGCGGGGGTCCCGACGGTTCGGACCCGCCCCCGGCGGACCGCTTGGCGGGCGTCCTGACCAGGCCCCGCAGCAGCGGGGGCGGTTCGGCGCCGCCCGCGCGCAGGGCCGCGGCGTCGAGCCGGGTCATGGCGAGAACGGCCTCGTCGGGGCCGTGTGCCGCGTCGAAGAGGATCATGGCGTGGGCGGAGGACAGGGGCCGCAGACCGATCCGGGCCAGCCGGCGCAGATCGACGTCGTCCAGGGCGCCGGTGAGGGCGCTGGTCTCCTCCCAGAGTCCCCAGGCGAGGGAGACGCCGGGCAGGCCGTTGGCCTTGCGGTGGGCGGCGAGGGCGTCGAGGAACGTATTGCCCGCCGCGTAGTTGGCCTGGCCCGCGGTGCCGAAGAGACCGGCGAGCGACGAGTAGAGGACGAAGGCCGAAAGCTCGGTCTCCCGGGTCAGCTCGTGCAGGTTCCAGGCGGCGTCGATCTTGGCCGTGAGGACCCGGTCGAGCTGTTCGGGGGTGAGCGCAGTGACGACCCCGTCGTCCGTGACGCCCGCCGTGTGGACGACCGCCGTCAGCGGACGGTCGGCGGGGACGGCGGCAAGTACGGCGGCCAGCGCCTCACAGTCCGCCACGTCACAGGCGGCGATCGTGACCCGGGCGCCGAGGCCGGTCAGCTCCTCCTTGAGTTCGGCGGCGCCGGGCGCGGCCTCGCCGCGCCGGCTGAGCAGCAGCAGATCGCGGGCGCCGTGCCGGGTCACCAAATGCCGGGTGAGTACGCCGCCGAGCGCGCCGGTCGCGCCGGTGACGAGGACGGTTCCGGTGTCCCACCGGGGCGCGGTCTCCGCCCGGTCCTGGCCGGGCAGGGGGCGGGCGAGCCGGGGGACGAGGACGCGGCCCGCGCGGACGGCGAGCTGGGCCTCGTGCGCGGCGACGGCCGCCGCGACGCCGGGCGGCACCCCGGTGGAGAGGTCGTCGGTGTCGACGAGGACGAACCGGTCGGGGTGTTCGGTCCGCGCCGAGCGGAGCAGGCCCCACACCCCGGCCGCGGCGAGGTCGGTGACGTCTTCGGGTCCGGCCGCGACCGCGCCGGACGTCACCACGACCAGGCGCGAGGACGCGAACCGCTCGTCGCCGAGCCAGGTCTGCACGGTCCGCAGGGTGTCGTGCAGGACGGCGCGGGCCGCTTCGGGTGTGCCGGTGCCGTGGGCGGGCCGGCCCGTCAGCGGGAGGACGACGGCGGGCGGTACGGCCGCCCCCGCGTCGACCGCCCCCACGAGCGCGTCGAGATGCGGATAGGTGGTGGCGCCGGGCACGGCCGGCGGACGGTCGCCCGTGTCGGTACCGGTGCCGGTGCCCGTGCCGGTGTCGACGACGGCCCAGCCGTCGGTCCCCGGTACGGGTCCCGCGGGGTCGAAGGCCGTCCACTCCACCCGGAACCGGCCCGACCTGAGGACGGTGTCGGTCTCCGAGAGCGCGTCCTGGGAGAGCGGGCGCAGGGTGAGTCCTTCGACGGAGGCGACGGGGGCGCCGGTCTCGTCGGCGAGCACGATCTCCGCCTTCGGGGAGTCCCCGTCCGGATCGGTGACCGTGAGCCTGACCCGGAGCGCCGTGGCGCCCGTACGGTGCACGCTCACCCCGGCCCAGGCGAACGGCAGCCGGGCGGGCCCGTCGTCGCCGAGCACACCGGGGAGCATCGGGTGGAGCGCCGCGTCCAACAGCGCCGGGTGCAGGAAGAACCCGGCGTCGCCGGAGCGGGCCCCGCCCGGCAGCGCCACCTCGGCGTAGACGGCGCCTTCGGTACGCCAGACCCGGCGCAGGCCCTGGAAGGCGGGGCCGTAGGTGTAGCCGCGGTCGTGGAGTTGGTCGTACACCCCGTCGATGCCGACCTCGGTGGCGTCGGCGGGCGGCCAGGCGGTGAGGCCGGTCGCCGCAGGCCCGCCCGGTGTGCCGGGTGTGCCGGTGGCGAGGGTTCCGGTGGCGTGGGCCTGCCACGGGGCGTCGGGGGCGGTCTCGGTGTCGGGGCGGGAGTGGACGGCGACGGCGCGGCGGCCGTGGTCGTCGGCGGGACCGGCCTTCACCTGGAGGTGGACGCCGCCCTGTTCGGGCAGGACGAGGGGGGCGGCGAGCGTCAGCTCCTCGACGCGGTCGCAGCCGACCTCGTCCCCGGCGCGGACGGCGAGTTCGAGCAGGGCCGTGCCGGGGACGAGGACCGTGCCCCGGACGACGTGGTCGGCGAGCCAGGGGTGGGTGCGGAGGGAGAGCCGCCCGGTGAACAGAACGGCGTCCTCATCGGCGATGGGCACCGCCGCGCCTAGGAGGACGTGGTCGGCGGTGTTCAGTCCCAGCCCGCCGGCGTCGGCCGGGGCGTTCTCCTCGGTGAGCCAGTAGCGGTCGCGCCGGAAGGCGTAGGTGGGGAGATCGACCCGGTGGGCGCCGGACAGGATCGTGTCCCAGTCCGGGGCCGCGCCCCGGGCGTGCAGCGCGCCGAGCGCGGCGGCGGCGGTCGCGGCCTCCGGACGGTTCCGGCGGAGCAGCGGGATCAGGGCGCCGGGCTCGTCCCGGAGCGCGCCGCCGACGAGGGCGGTCAGCACACCGTCGGGGCCGAGTTCGACGAAGTCGGTGACCCCTTCGCCGGTGAGGGTGCGGACGCCGTCGTGGAACCGTACGGCCTCCCGGATGTGCCGGACCCAGTACTCCGGCGACGTCAGCTCCTCGGCCGTGGCCAGGTCTCCGGTCACATTGGAGACCACGGGCAGGGTCGGCGCGCGGAACGTGAGTCCGGCGATCGCGGTACGGAACTCCGCCAGCGCACCATCCATATGCGGCGAGTGGAACGCGTGGCTGACCTTGAGGGCGGTTGTCTTGCGTCCCTCGCCCTTCCACAACGCGGTGATCTTCTCCACCACGTCCCGATCGCCGGAGATCACCACCGAGCGGGGTCCGTTGACGGCAGCGACGGCCACGGCGTCGCCGTATTCGGCGATGGACTCCCGGATCTCGGCCTCCTCGCCCCCGATCGCCGACATCGCGCCGTCGTCCCGCGCCGACTGCATCAGCCGGCCACGCGCCACCACCAGAGCGGCGGCGTCGGCCAGG
>NZ_JBHYZV010000139.1:0-10660 GCF_042753905.1 Streptomyces sp. NPDC059248
CCCCCGCCCGGGGCGGCCCCGGGTTCACAGCCGGCCGATGGGCGCGGATCGGCGGGCCCGGGCGGTGGCACGCACCGCCGAGGCGACGGCGGCGAAGAGCAGAAGCGCCGTGAGCGGCGCGAGTACGGAGCTCCAGGCGAGGTAGGCGTCGACGGCGAACGGCGCCGCCGCGACCGCCGCCGCGCCGACCCCGAGCCCGAAGATCCCGCCGTCGGGATCGGCGGCGCCGCCGCGCCACCCGGCGAGCAGCCCTCCGGCACAGGCCAGGACCAGGAACGGCCACAGGGCGTAGTCCGTCGACACCGGCAGCCGGTCCAGCGACAGGGCCGTCAGCGGCAGCCAGATCGCCGCCCCGGCCGCCCCCGCCAGGAGGCGCGCCCGCCGGGACGGGACGGCATCGGGCGGGCAGCCGGCGAGCACGGCCGCGGCGACCAGGCCCGCGCCCCCGGTGAGGACCCCGTCCGGGGTCCCGCCGTCCAGCGCCAGGACCGTTCCCGCGAGGACGGCCTGCGCCGCCGCCGCGTACAGTCGCCCGGCGGCCCACCGCCCCAGCAGCGCGAACACGGCGCACACCACCATTGCCGCCGCCGTCGCCGCCCGCGCGATGTCCTCGGCGAAGAACGCCGGAGGGCGGCCCTCCGCGCGCACGGCCGAGGCGTACGCCGCCATGTCGGACAATTCGAGACCCGCGTGCGCGGCCGAGGCGGCGAGCACGAACGGGGCCGCCGCGCCGCACAGCCGTCCCAGCGGCCGCCCCGACCCCAGCCCCGTACGCAGCCGCAGCGCGTGCGCCACGATGCCCAGCGCCTCACGTCCGCGCTCGACGCGCCCGGCGCCCGCGGTGGCCTCGTGGTAGACCGCCGCCACCTCGTCCCCGTACGCGGCCCGGAACCCGGCCGGGTAGAGCCGTATCAGACGGGTCATCACGCACCGGCCGCGGCGCTCGGACCCAGCCGCCGTACCGCTTCCCGGGCCGTGGCGGCAAGCCGCTCGGCCTCGCCGGCCAGCACCTCGCGTCCCCGCCCGGACAGACCGTACGACCGGCGGAGCCGCCCCTCGACGACCTCCTCGGCGCGGACCTCGATCAGCCCCTGTGTCACCAGCCGTTCCAGAGCGCTGTACAACGTCCCCGTCCGCAGCGCGACCCGGCCGCCGCTGATCTTCGCCACCTCCTGGATGATCGCGTACCCGTGCCGGGGCTCGTCCGCCAGCGCCGTGAGCACCAGCAAGGTCGGTTCCTGCATCGCCCGTTCAGTCATGTCGACAACATATGCCGACGATCGGCATATGGCCAAACGCCGGGCGCCACGAGCCCCGGGCGAAGGGGGGGAGGCTCTCCTCGAACGCGACCTAGAATGAGCCGCATGACGACGTGGTGGTTCCTACGCCGGCCCCAGGGCGGGGCGCGTAGGGAAGGCAGACATGGCTCATTCACCGCACCGTCGCCGCAAGGGCTGCGGGGTGTGCAATCCGCACAAGCTGCGGGGGTACGGACGCTCGGTCCGTGACCCCTGGCCGGTCCTGCGCAAGCTGGGCCGCAAGCGCCGCCTCGGCCGCGGCGACCTGGGCGACCAGGGCTGAGAGACGCACCGCGGGGCCGGTCCGCCGACGTCGCGCCCGGCCCGCGCGCTCTCCTCGTGGCCCCGCGGCCACGGGGGAGTGCGCGTTCCGGGCGTCGCGTGCCGGGCGGGACTTCGCGGACACGGTTCGGCGCACGGACCGGAGGAGCCCCGCCCCACGGGCGGACGGCGCTTCTCCGACGACACGGCCGCGCCGGCGCACCGGGGACGCCGCCGTCCCCGCGGCACCCCCGGGCACCGGCGCCCCCTCGTGATCCCTCGCCTACGGCTGCCCGCGCCGCGCCGGGAACGAGGGGACGGACAGCATGCGCCAGGCGGCCGTCCCGCAGACGGTCGTGACGGCCAGGGCGACCAGCGGACGGCCCCACCGCGGCCGCCCCGCAGAAGCCGCCCCTCCCGCCCCCGGCCTCGCGGCCACCGCCCCCGCGACGGGCGCGGGCGCCGGCGGCACGCGACGGGCCAGGGCGGCGACATCGTCCCGGACGCGGGCCCATTCCCGTACCGCCTCCTCGTCACCTGTGCAGGCACGGACGAAGGCCGCCAGAAGCTCCGCCCGGGGCAGCGTGCCCCTGGCCAGGGCGCCCGCCGCCGTACTGGACGGCAGGAAGTCCCCGGCCTCCCGGGCCCGCGCCGCGATCTGCCGGTACGTCAGCCCCGACCCGTCCTTGAGCCGCCGCATACGGGCGACCAACTCCTCCGGTGTCGACACCGGATCCGGACCTACGAGGTGACTCACGATCCACCGTCCTTTCCGCGAACAAGGGAGCCTTTGGCCCCCACGCGCCCCTCCCGGGCCCGCGCCCGCGCCCGCGAGTTCCGGCGGCACGCGTTCCACCCGGCCGCCCCCGTGACGGCCTGGGTGGCTCTCACGCCCCACGGCGGTGGCGGCCGTTCGCGCCGACCGATGACGGCGCGGCTCCGCCGCCACCCGCCGGACATTCCCCCGTCCGGCCGCCACCGCACCGTGGCGGGGCCGCTGGATCCGGCCCCACCACCCCATACAACAAGGGCGGGGATTGTTCGAGAAGCCGACTTCGAGCTGTCCGAACAATGGTCTGGCGGGGCCACGCCCCCCGGTGTCGGATGGGTGCATCGGGGCCCGTGGGAAATGGGGCCACTGACAAGGGGGTACGCGTGGCGGGACGTCGTGAGGTACCGATCGATCCGGAAGCCGGACCGGTCCAGCGATTCGCGTACGACTTGAGGAAGCTCAGGGAGTCGGCGGGCCGGATCACCTACCGGGACATGGCACGGCGCGCCGGATACTCCGTCTCGACCCTGTCCCAGGCCGCCGCGGGCGAACAACTGCCGTCCCTGCCCGTGGCACTGGCCTACGCCACCGTCTGCGGAGCGGACCCCGACACCTGGGAGACCAAGTGGCACCGGGCAGCCCGCGCCGTCGAGGAACGGGCGTCCCGCGTCGTCCACCGCGACGCGGCCGGCGCCCCGTACCGGGGACTCGCCCGGTTCGAACCCGGCGACCGCGACCTCTTCTTCGGCCGGGACGGCCTCGTCACCGGCCTCGTACGCCTCCTCGCCGCCCACCGCCTCGTCATCGTCACCGGCGCCTCGGGCAGCGGCAAGTCGTCGCTGCTGCGCGCGGGCCTCATCGCCCGCCTCCGGGAATCCCCCGACGACGAACCGCTCCTGCCCTGTACCGGCATCCGGATCCTCACCCCCGGCCCCCGCCCCGCCACCACCCACACCCCCGTCCTCACCCCCCGCCGCCGCCCCGGCGACCCGGGGAGCGGCGACACGATCGTCGTCGTCGACCAGTTCGAAGAGGTCTTCACCCTCTGCCGGGACCCGGCCGAACGCGCCCGCTTCATCGACCTCCTCCTCGCCGCCCGGGACCCCGGCAGCGGACTGCGCGTCGTCGCCGCGGTCCGGGCCGACTTCTACGGCCACTGCACCGAACACCCCGATCTCGTCGACGTCTTACGGAAGGCGCACCTCCTCGTCGGGCCCATGACCCGCGCGGAGCTGCGCCAGGCGATCGTCGGCCCCGCCCGGGCCGCCGGGCTCATCGTGGAACGCGAACTGACCGTCCGGATCGTCGAGGAGACCATGGGCGAGCCCGGCGCCCTGCCCCTGATGTCCCACGCCCTGCAGGAGGTCTGGCGCCGGCGCCGCGGCCGGACCCTCACCCTCGCCGCGTACGAGACCGTCGGCGGCATCCGCGGCGCCGTCGCCGACACCGCCGAGGAGGCGTACACCCGCCTCACCCCCCTTCAGGCCCGCTCCGCCCGCCATATGCTCCTCCGGCTGATCGCCCCCGGCCACGGCTCCCAGGACACCCGGCGCCCCGCGCCCCGGGCCGAACTGGAGGACATCGGCGCCCACGGCGCGGCGACCGTCCTCGAGAACCTCGCCCGCGCCCGGCTCGTCACCCTCGACGGGGACACCGCCGACCTCGCCCACGAAGCCCTCATCACCGCCTGGCCCCGGCTGCGGTCCTGGATCGACGAGGAACGCGTCCGCCTCGTCGCCCACCGACGGCTCACCGACGACGCCGCCGCCTGGGAGGAACTCGACCGCGACCCCGGAGCCCTCTACCGCGGCACCCGGCTCGCCGCCGCACAGGAGGCGTTCCCCCCGCCCCACGACGGACTCACCCCCGACGAACACGCCTTCCTCACGGCCAGTACCGCCGCACAGCGCCACGAGGAACGGACCGGGATCCGCGCCGCCCGCCTGCAGCGGCGCCTCATCGGCATGCTCGCCCTGCTCCTCGTCCTCGCCCTCACCGGCGGCCTCACCACCTGGCACCAGTACCGCGGCATCGCCCGGGAACGCGACAACGTCATCGCCGCCCAGTCCGCCGCCCTCGCCCGCCAGCTCTCCGCCCAGGCCGGCGTCCTCTTCGAGGGCAACCCGGAACTCGCGTCGCTGCTCGCCGTCCACGCCTACCGGCTCGGCCCCAGCGCCGAGGCCGTCGGCAGCATCTACCGGATCGCCGAGTTCGCCTTCAAGAGCCGGCGCGTCGTCGACGCCGATCCGTCCGCGCTGGTGGCGTTCACCCCCGACCTGGGGACCGCCGTCTACGCCGCCGACGCGAAGAGCACCCGGTACTACGGAACCCGGTCCGGCGGCCGGCGCGTCACCCACGACGGCCCCGACGGAGCGGCGACCGCCTTCCGGATCGCCCCCGACGGCCGCACCTCCGCCACCGCCGTCGGCCCCGTCGTCGTCCTGCGGGACGCCGGGACCGGACGCCTTCGCGCCTTCCTCACCGGCCACCGGAAGAACGTCGGCACGATCGCGTTCTCGCCCGACGGCGGCACCCTGGCCACCGCGGCCGACGACGGCACCATCCGGCTCTGGGACACCGGGACCGGACGAAGCCGCGCCGTCCTCAGCGGCGGCGACGGCGTGTCCGCGCCCCGCGCCGGCGTCACGGCCCTGGCCCTGGACCGGGACGGCGGTACCCTCGCCACCGCCGATACGGAAGGCACGGTCCGGCTCGTGGACGTCGCGACGGACGAGCGCCGGATCCTCACCCGCGGCGCCGCGCGTCCCCGGAGGGCGGGGCCGACGCCGCGCAACACGTCCCCGCTGTCCTTCGCGCCCGACGGCCGCACCCTCGCCGTGGGACACCAGGACGGCGCCACCCGCATCTGGTCCCTCACCACCGGCCGGGTCCGCGGTACGTTCCCGGGGGAAGGCCGGAGCCCCCTGTGGAACGTCTTCAGCCCCGACGGCAAAGCCCTGGCCATCGGGGACGCCGACAACAGCAACATCCAGCTGTGGGACATCGGGGTGAACACCGTCTACGGGGTCATCGCGGGCCAGGAGGGCCCCCTGACCGCCCTCGCCTTCGACCGGGACGGCAGCACCCTCGCCACCGCGGCCACCGACCGGACCGTCCGCCTGTGGCGCGCCGACAACCGGCTCCGGCACACCTTCACCACCACCTCCCGCACCGGAGTCGGCGCCCTCGCCTTCGGCCCCCGAGGCGGCACCCTCGCCGCCGTCGGCGGCCTCGCCCAGGGCCGTGAGGCGAAACCGCCGAAGACCTCCGAAGCCCGGCTCTGGGACAGCCGGACCCGCACCCTCCGCGACACCGTCACCGGCATCGAGGCGGGCGGCGCCGTCACCCTCGGCCCCGACGCCAGGACCCTGGCCTACGTCGACCGCCGCGGTGCCGTCCGTATCGGCGACATCACCACCGGGAGGACCCGCGCCCCCCTGCCGCACCCCGGTCCGCCGCCGTCCGTCCTGGCCCTCGGCCCCGACGGCCGTCTCCTCGCCACCGGCGGCGGCGGCACCGTGCGGATCTGGGACATCACCACCGGAGAGCTCCGCCGCACCCTGACCTCACCCGCGGTCCGGCGCATCGCCTTCAGCCCCCGCGGGGGGATCCTGGCCGTCGACGGCGGCGGGGCCGTACGCCTCTGGGACATCCCCGACGGAGCCGTACGGCACGTCCTCAGGGTCCCCGAATCCGGTGACCTCGCCTTCAGCGCCGACGGCCGTCTCCTCGCCACCGGCGGCGGCTCCGTCCGGCTGTGGGACACCATCACCGGAGAGCTCCGCCGCACCCTTCTGCGCCATACGCGACCCTCCCTCACCCTCGTCTTCAGCCCCGACGGCAAGACACTGGCCTTGAACGGCTTCCGCGCCCCCTTCTTCTTCCGCGCCGCAGCCGTCGGCCGGGACTCCGTCCACCTGTACGACGTCGCCACCGGTCAGCAGCGCCGGACCTTCACCACCCCGGACGTCGCGGTCGACGCCCTCGCGTTCAGCCCCGACGGAGGCACCCTCGCCACCGGCAGCTCCGACGGCGCCGTACGGCTGTGGAGCGTCTCCTTCCCCACCCTCGCGGAGTCCCTCGACGGAATCTGCCGCGCCGTCAACCGCGACCTCACCCCCCAGGAACACCGCACCTATCTGCCCGGCCGCCCCTACACCCCGGCATGCGCGACCGCCGACGACCGACCGCCGACGGCCGACCGCCGACGACTGACCGCCGACGGCCGACCGTCGGGAACCGGCCACCGGAAGTACCCCGGGCCGCCCATGATCTACTGACGACCAGGCGCTCCCCGCCCGCCCCGGGGGAGCCACCCGCCCGACGAGGAGGACCGAGTGATCACCCCCGCACCCCCCGTGGCCGGCGGCCTCGTCGTCTTCCTCAACGGCACGTCCAGCTCGGGCAAGACGAGCCTCGCCCGCGAACTCGCCTCCCGACTGGCCGAACCCTGCTTCCATATGCCGGTGGACACCTTCCACGCCATGCGTTCCGCCCCCGAACTGCCCCCGGACGAACTCGCCGCCGTCCTCGAACGCACGTGGCGGGGATACCACCGCGCGGTCGCCGGCATGGCGGCGGCGGGGAACACCGTCGTCGTCGACCACGTCCTGAGCGAACCATGGCGCCTGCGCGACTGCCTGGACCTGTTCCGTCCGCAGGACGTCGTCCTCGTCGGCGTCCACTGCCCGCTCCCCGAACTGGAACGCCGCGAACGATCCCGCGGCGACCGTCCGCCGGGCCTGGCCGCCCGCCAGTTCGACCGGGTCCACGCCCGCGGCGAGTACGACGTCGAAGTCGACACATCACGGTCGACCCCGGCGGAGTGCGCGGCCGTCGTCGCGGACTACCTGCCCCGACGGGCCACCCCCACGGCGTTCCAGCGCCTGCGGCCGACCACCGGTTGACCCGCGCCCCCGGCCGGCACCGGGATCCGGCCCGTCACCCGCCGGTGGACACGGCCCCACCGGAGGCCCCGGAGGCCCCGGACACCCCGGAGATCGCGGTACGCAGGGCGGCGGCACCGGACTCGGCCAGCCAGCCGTCCAGGGTGCGCAGCCCCGGGTGAACCACCCGCAGAACCTCGATATCGGCACGCCAGCGCTGCCCAGAAGCCCACCATCCGTGGACGTCGGCGATCTCCGGATGCAGCGCGGCGGCCTCGTCCCGGCTCAACCGCTCATAGCGCACCCCGACACCGATCGCGTCACCGATCGCGGCCGCCGCCTCCGCCGGTGTCGGATCGTCACCCGCCAGCTCCAGAACCCGCCCCCCGAACCGCTCCGGCCGGTCGAAGGCCAGCGCTGCGAACTCGGCGATGTCCTCGGGCGCGACGATCTGCACCGGCTCGTCCGGCGGAAACACATGCCGGTGGACACCGTCCACGATCCCTTCGAGACCGGGCAGCGACGGACGCAGATAGTTCGTCATGAACCGCGCGGGCCGCAGCACGGTCACCAACGGCAGACGGGCCCGGAAGTACTCCTCGAGCCGCCGCTTCCCCGCGAACACCGGAAGGTCGTGCGGGGTGGAGGCGACCCCGGTGAAAACCGTGTGACCCACCCCCGCGGACACCGCGGCGTCGGCCAGGGCGCGCCCCCGTACGACCTCACGGTCCACATCACCGCCACCGGGACCGTAGGACACCGGCGGTACGGCGAACAGGGCGGCCGCACCCTCCAGCGCCGGCGGCAGACTCGCCGGTACGTCGAAGTCCGCCCGGACCGGCTCGGCCCCGGCCCGCGCCAGCGCCACGGCGGCGGGCGCCGACGGGTCCCGCACCAGAACACGGACCGGCCGCCCCGCCGCCAGCAGCCGGCGCGCGGTCGCACCCCCTTGCCTGCCGGTCGCGCCGGTGACGACGACGATCCCGCCCACCGTGTTGCCCATGAAGTCCTCCTGATAGCTCGTCCGCCGATCTGGAATACTCCAACCCGGTTACTCGCGAGCGACAAGGGGTTTCGTGACATGACCGGCACGCACCCGGGCGGCGACCGTGCCGACGCCCGCCGGAACCGCGCCCGGGTCCTCACGGCGGCGACCGAGGCGTTCACCGCCGACGGACTCGACGTATCCCTCGGGACGATCGCCCACCGCGCCGGAGTCGGCGCGGGCACCGTCTACCGGCACTTCCCCAGCAAACAGGCCCTGCTCGAAGCCGTCCTCGTCCGGCATGTCGACGACCTCGCCGCGTGCGGCCGGCGGCGCGCCGCGGCCCACCCGCCCACGGAGGCGTTCTTCGCCTTCCTCCACGACATCGTCGAACGCTCCCGGGGCGGAGGCCACGTATGCGACGCCGTCATCGCCGACGGAAGCTGGCCGCACCCCCTGCTCACCGCGTCCCGGCGGCGCTTCGGCCACACCCTGACCACCCTCCTCGACGTCGCGCAACGCGCCGGAGGCGTCCGTACCGATGTCGGCCCCGACGATGTGACAGCCCTGGCTACCGGATGCGCCGCCATCCTCGCCGCCCACCCCGACCGGGCCGCCGGACTCCGCCTCGTCACCCTGACACTCGACACCCTGCGCACCTGCGGCACCGTCACGAAAGCACACCACTTGCGTGACGACCCGTGCGCCGAATGCGGTACTCCCCTCCCGCACCGCCCCACCGGCCGCCCCGCCCGCTACTGCGGCGCGACCTGCCGCCAGCGAGCCCGCCGCCGACGCCTCGCCCCCTGACCCCGGCCCGAACGGCGGATCACCCCCGCGGGCCGTCGTCCCCCGACGCCCGACACCTCCGACATCAGACACCCGGCGACGCGACGGACGGCTCCGCGAGCGCGGCACCCGCCCCGGCACAGGCCGACGTTGCGCCCTTCTCCGGCTTCCCCGGCCCTCCCGACCTCTTCGGACTCCGCACGACGCAGGCCAGAGCCGTCAGGAGCGTGACGCCGCCCGCGAGCGCGAAGCACACCCCCAGCGGCAGCCGTGCCACCAGCAGACCCGCGACCGCCGTACCGACCGAGATCCCCGCGTTCACCCCCGTATTGACCCAGGCCCCCGCCTGGGTGCGGCGCCCCGGCGGTGCCGTCTCGTCGGCCAGCAGATACGCCGTGGTCAGCGCCGGCGCCACGAAGAAGCCGACACACGCCATCGCCACGGTCAGCGTTCCCAGCCCCGGCGCGAGCCCCGCGGCGGCCAGCGCGATCCCCAGGCCGACGGCCAGCAGCGCCAGCCGCACCCGGGTGCCGGTCCGCCAGGCGACCGCACCATTGAGCAGCCCGCCCGCCGCGCTGCCCGCCGAGAGGGCGGCGAGCACCCAGGCGACCGCCCCGTCCCCGTGGTGCCGCTGCGCGGCGGAAGCGAGCACGAGCAGCTCCGCGGCCCCCAGCGCCAACCCGACCCCGGCCGCCACCACGGGTGCCACCGGCCCCAGCGCGCCCCGCCCCCGAGTCCGCCGCCCCCGCCCCCGCCTCCGGGCCGGGGCACCCTCCGCCGGATCGGCGAAGGGCCGCAGCTCCCGCACCGCAGGCGACAGGACGAAAGCACACGTCCCCACCGCCACGAGGAGCGCGCTCGCCACGATGCCGACGGCCGGAGGCACGATCTGCACGAGGGCGCCGATCAGCAGCGGCCCCAGGACGAACAGCAGCTCCTCCGCGACACCGTCCAGGCTGAACGCCCGCTGCAACAGCGCCGGTTCATCGGTGAGTTCCCGCCAGACGGCCCGCATGGACGGACCCAGCGGGGGTGTCGCGGCGCCCGCGGCGGCGGCCAGGACACTCAGCAGGAGGGCGGAGCCGCCGGGCCGCCAGACGGCCGCCGCGAGAGCTCCGAGAAGTCCCGCGTAGAGCAGGGCCATCGGCAGCAGAGCCGGACGCGGGCCGTACCGGTCGACGAGGGCGGCCCGGAAGGGCGAGAGGAAGACACTGGTGGCGCCGAACAGCGCCATCACGGTTCCGGCCACGGTGTACGAGCCGGTGGACCGGTGCACCGCCAGCATCACGGACAGGGCGACGATCCCGTACGAGAGCCGCCCCAACAGTGCGGCACCGAAGGTGCGTCGGGCATGGGGCAGGCGCAGAACGGCGGCATACGAAGGCCGCCCGGCAACGGGCTGAGACATGGGAGATTTCCTCGATCGAGGCGGAAGAAGGGACGCCGGGGCCCCGCGAGCGCGCAGCGCGGTCGCGGGATCGAGGGCGTGCCTACGCCAAGAGGAAGATCATGGGAGCCAACATAGCAGCGGCGGGCCGCCGCCGGCAGCCCCCGATGTCTTGGACCCCCCCCCCCGGGGGGGGGCCCAAAAAACGGGGGCGGGGGGGAGTGGGGCTTGTCGGGGGTAGGAAGCGAAGGGATTTTAAAAAATAAAAAACCACAACAAAAA
>NZ_JBHYZV010000140.1:0-10247 GCF_042753905.1 Streptomyces sp. NPDC059248
AGTACGTCCAGTACGAGCCGTGGACCTCCGCCTTGCGATGCACCGCACCGAACGCCGCGGGCCGGCAAACCTTTCCGGTCACAGCACTAGGCGTACCCGGAAATCGTCCCCGCCGACCCCTTGTGCGCCGGGTGGCGCGTCTGCCAGATTCTCCGCAGTCACTCCTATCATGGACGCAACAAGACCCCCACGTCGCGTCCCTGGCCTTCCTGCGCATCCCAGCAGGGCTCCACCCCCACACAATGGAGAAGACCTCGTGCGCATCACCCGACTCATACCCGCTCTCGCGACCGCCGCGCTCTCCGTCGTCGCTCTCGCCCCCACCGCGTCGGCCCAGGCACCGGCGCCGGTCGCGGAGAGCGCGCCCCGGGACACGGCCGGGACCGCGGCGCTGCCGATCATCGGCGGCGACTACGCGAGCAACGCCCCCTGGGCGGCCCGGCTGTTCTCCAACGGCCGGCAGACCTGTAGCGCCACGATCATCGCGCCCACCTGGATCCTCACCGCGAAGCACTGCGTCACCGGCGGCGGGCTGTCGTTCCGGATCGGCAGCCTCGACCAGAGCAGCGGCGGCACCGCGGCCAACGCCTCCGGGATCTACAACCACTCCTCGTCCGACCTGTCCCTGGTCAAGCTCGACCGCTCGGTGTCCGCGACCTACGCCCGCCTGGGACAGCCCGGCTCGGTGTCGGTCAACCAGACGGTCCAGGTGTACGGCTGGGGCGCCACGTCGCAGTGCGGCTCCGAGGCCAACTGCCAGTCCCGCTATCTGAAGGTCGCCGATGTCATCGTCACCGGCGGCTGCCGCGACGCCTACAACGGCTCCGCGATCTGCGCCCGCCGCGGCAACGGCATCACGGCGGGCGGCGACTCCGGCGGCCCGATGATGGCCAACGGCATCCAGGTCGGCGTCGCGTCCACCAGTGACCGGCAGACCATGACGGCCTATACGAACGTGACCGCCTACCGGCCCTGGATCCAGTCGGTCGCCGGAATCTGACGGAACCCGGGGCGGGACCCGGTCCGGTCCCCGCCCCGGGAGCGGCCCGCCCGGATCAACCCTCGACGTCCGGCGCCCGCCCGGCGAGTCCGCGGTAGCGCCGCTCCACATAGAGGAGCGGGCCGCCGAAAGGGGCGGAGGGACGGCGGACGCCGGTCACCTCGGCGACCACCAGGGCGTGGTCGGCGACCTCGATCCGGCGGACCGTACGGCACGTCATCACGACGGCGCTCCCCTCCAGCTCCGGCCCGCCGCCGTCGGGGGACGGCCGGTGGCGTACCCCCGCGAACTCCTCGGCGCCGAAGGAACGGCGCCGGGTGAAACGGTCGGCGACGGCCTCCTGGCCCGCGGCGAGGACGTTGACGGTGAACCGCCCGGCTTCCCGGACGGTGTCATCGGTACGGCTGCCGCGCCGCAGCGAGATCAGCAGGGTGGGCGGGTCGAGCGACACCGACAGCAGGGAGTTGAGGGTCGTACCGTGCGGGCCCTCGTCGCTCCGGGTGGTGACGACCGCCACGCCCGTCGCCCACAGCCGCATCGCCTCGCGGAACGCGCCGGACTCCGCCCCGGCGCCGGGACCACCGGCGTCCGCGGACACGGCCGGGGTCACCACGCGGCGGCCAGGGGCGCGGGGGACGCCAGGGCGGGGAACTCCGGTACGACCTCTTCGGCGAGCTGCGCCACCACCTCCGCCGCCGGCCGCCGCCCGTGCTGGACACCGAGAGCGGCGTGGTTGACCCCCGCCTCCTTCCAGCGGCCGAGCAGTTCGAGCAGGCCCCGCGAGCCCGTACGCAGGACGAAACCGCCGCGCAGCGGGGTGGGCGGAAAGCCCGGGTCCTCGTGCAGATCGATCCACTCGTTGGTGGCGACGGGACGGAACTCCCCGCCGGGGACCAGGTCCCGCCACGCCCCGATCCGGTCCCCGAGACCCCGCGGCCCCGCGGGGGTCGCGGTGGCGCCGGGATAGACCAGCCAGCCGTCGGCGTGCTCGGCGATCCAGCGGGGGGACTGCTGGGACGACCCGGTGACCAGGAGGGGGATCCGGCCGTGTACCGGCTTCGGCAGCAGACTCGCGCCGCCGGGCCGGTCCGCCCCCAGGAGTCCGCGGAAGGACGCGACCGCCTCCCGGTAGCGGGCGCCGCGCTCGCCGTGGTCCACCCCGTAGGCGGGGAACTCCACGGGGCGGTCGCCGGACGCCGCGCCGAGCACCAGACGGCCACCGCCGAGATGGTCCACGGACGCCGCCTGCTTGGCGAGGTCGATGGGATGGCGCAGCGGGAAGATCACACTGCCGGTCGCCAGGGATATCCGGGCGGTGTGCGCCGCGAGCCAGGTCAGGGCGGTCCACGGGTCGTACACCTGCCCCACGTCGCCGAAGGCGGGGTCGGCCAGTGGCACGTCCCGGACCCAGGCGGCGGCGAACCCGCCCTCGTCGGCCGTCCGGACGACCTCCGTCTGGCCCCGCAGGTCCGCCATGTCCCCCGCGTACGGCCACAGGGGCAGGAACAAGCCGACGGTCAACTCCCCCGGCGCGAACATACGGGCGTATCCCGGGTGGCTCTCCCACGAGGAGGCCGGTACTGCTGTGCTCATCGATACCCGTCCATGGTTCTGGTTGGAACGTTCGATCCAGAGCATACGCCAGCTTTGGATCGAACGTTCCAACCAGTAGACTCGTGACCATGCCAGCCACCGCACCGTTCGACCGCGCGTCCGACGCGGACACCCGCCGCAGGATCATCCGGGCGACGGCCGCCCTGCTCCAGCGCCAGGGGTACGAGAGCACCTCGGTCAAGCGCATCGCCGGCGCCGCCCAGGCCTCGCCCAGCTCCGTCTACCACTTCTTCCCCGGCGGCAAGGAAGAGCTGGCGATCGAGGCGATGCACCACGGCGCGCGGGAGTTCGGCGAGCTGCTCGCGAAGGGCCTCGCGTCGAGCCCGGACCCGGCCGAGGCCGCGGCCGCCTGCGCCCTGCTGCTGGCGGAGGACCTGAAGGAGTCGGACTGGAGCGACGGCTGCCCGGTCGCGGTCACCGCCCTGGAGACCATCGGCCGCGTCCCCGGCCTCCAGGAGGCCGCGACCCGCTCCCTCACCGCGTGGCGGGAGCTGGTCACGGCCAAGCTGACGGAGAGCGGCATCGCACCGGCCGCGGCCGGCCCCCTCGCCGGAACGGTGATCAGCATGCTGGAGGGCGCCGAACTCCTGAGCCGGGTGACGGCCGACGACACCCCCCTCCGCGACGCGGCCGTCCATCTCGCGCAACTCGTGAGGGCGGCCCCCCGGGTCTGACCGACCGCGATCACGGCCCCGGTTCCGTACTTTCGGCCGATACGCGGGCCCGCTCCGGCTTTCTAGCCTGGACGGCATGACAACAGCGGATCGTCCGGCCGGACCCACGGGAAGGACGGTCGACATCGGGCTCGGCCTCGTACTCGTCGCGGGAATCGCCTTCACGGCCTATATGTTCACGACCAGTTGGGGCGGCGTGTCCTGGGTGCTCGGCACCGTCGTCTCGGTCGCCGTGGGCGGCCTGGCCCTGGTGCGCGAGCGGTGGAGACCACGGGCGGTGGTGGCCGGACTGGTCGTGACCGCCGGTGCCGTCACGGTGTCCCTGATCGCCGGGGACCGGCTGCCGCGGGAGCCCGCGCCGGTCACGGCGCTCGCCCTGGCGGTGCTCGTCGGATCCGCGGTCAGGACGCTCCCGGGCGGAGCGGCCTGCGGTATCGCCGTCGGCGGGGCGGTGGTGACGGGGCTCGGCTGGATCGAAGGTCCTGGCCCGGTACCGGCCCTGGCCACGACGGCGATGGGCGCCGCGCTCCTGGTGGGACCGGTACTGCGCCGTATCGACCGCACCCGGGGGCGGTACGCGCGACCCCCGCGGGACGCGGCACGGTCCTGATGCCGGAGGAACCCACGGACGTACGCACCGTTCGCCAGGCGCCCGACCCCGACCCCGGCCCCGACCTCGTCGCGGCGGGGCCGACCGCCGGCCCGCCCGTCGGCGGCGGCTGCGGTATCGGCATCGCCGTCCCCGCCCGATGGGCCGGCGGCGTCTCCGCCATCGGGCTCGGTGTCGTGTTCCTCGCGGCCGTCGTGGTCCAGGCCGACGCCCTCGGCCGCACCTGGGGAGCCGCGTACTGGGTGCCCGGCACCGCGACCGCCGTACCGGTATGCGCGCTCGCGCTGCTCCGCCACCGCGACCGGACCCGTACCGCCATCGCCGCACTGCTCGTCGCGGCACTGGGGGTCCTCGTCACGGCGCTCCCCGGGACCGGGCTTCCGGCCGCGCTCGGCCCACCCGTGGCCCTGGGCCTGGGGGTGCTCGTCGGATCCGCGGTCAGATCCCTGCCCCCGGCACGGGCGGCGGCCGTCGCGGGCGCCGGACTGCTGCTGGCCGCCGCCCAGTTCGCCGTCCGGCCGACCTCGGTGGTCGGCCCCGTCGCCGCGGCGATTCTGCTGGCCGCCGCCGGGGCCGGACTGTCCCTGCGCAGGCTCGACGGCCGGGCCGTGGCCGCCGCCGACGAGGTGCGCCGGGCCGAACGGCTGGAACTGGCCCGGGAGTTGCACGACGTCGTGGCCCACCACATCACCGGCATGCTGATCCAGGCACAGGCCGCGCACGTCGTGGCACGACGCGACCCGGAGGGGGTGCCCGCATCGCTGGCCGGGATCGAGGCCGCCGGTATCGAGGCCATGGCCGCCATGCGCCGGGTCGTCGGGCTGCTGCGCGACGACGGCGACGCGGCGCCCGTCTCCCCCGGTCCCGAGACGCTCGGCGCGCTGGTCGAACGGTTCGGCCGCGAAGGCCCTCCGGTGCGCCTGCGCGGGCCCGGCGACGACACGGGGTGGCCGCCCGAGGTGACCAGCACCGTGTACCGCGTCGTACGGGAGGCGCTGACGAACGTCCGGAGGCACGCCCGGCACGCGCGCTCCGTGGACGTCACCGTCGGCCGCGCCGCCGACACCGTGACCGTCGAGGTCACCGACGACGCCCGGGCCGACTCCGCACGTCCCCACCAGCGGGGGTACGGTCTGATCGGCATGCGCGAGCGTGTCGAGAAGCTCGGCGGCCGGTTAACCGCGGGCCCCCGGCCCGGCGGCGGCTGGTCCGTACGGGCGACCCTGCCCGTCCCGACCCGGGAGCCCGGATGACCATCACGGTCCTGATCGCCGACGACCAGGCGATGATCCGCGGCGGACTGCGGCTCATCCTGGAGGATCAGGACGACATCTCCGTCGTCGGGGAGGCCCGGGACGGCGCCGAGGCCGTGGAACTCGCCCGGCGGCTCCGCCCCGATGTCTGCCTGGTGGACATCAGGATGCCCCGTCTTGACGGTATCGAGGTCACCCGCGCGCTGGCCGGTCCCGGGGTGACCGATCCCCTGCGGGTCGTCGTGGTCACCACCTTCGACCTGGACGATTACGTGTACGGCGCGCTGCGCGGCGGCGCGGCCGGTTTCGTCCTCAAGGACGCCGGGCCCGCCCTGCTCGTCGAGGCCGTCCGCGCCGCACACAACGGCGAGGCGCTCGTCTCCCCCTCCATCACCCTCCGGCTCCTGAGACATCTCCACGACACCGCGGCCCTGCCCCGGGCCCGTGCGCGGCGTTCGCCGCTGTCGGCGCGCGAGCTGGACGTCGTACGGGCCGTCGCCCGAGGCCGTACCAACCAGGAGATCGCGGCCGAGCTGTTCATATCGCTCAGCACGGTCAAGAGCCATCTGTCGGGGATCCAGACCAAGCTCGGCGCGCGCAACCGGACCGAAGTCGCCGTCTGGGCCTGGGAGAACGGCTTCGTGGAGACGTCGTGACGTGGCGGAACGTGCCAACAGCCGGGGCACCCAGCCCAGATCCACCGCGGCGGCGGACCAGCGGCGGACCGGCCGAAAGTACGGTCCCACACGGCGTCGACCGTACCGACGGCCGATGCCGGTCGTCACCCGCGGATCCCACGATGAGGCCATGTCATCTACAGACTCCCCTCCCGCGATCCACGCGGTAGGCCTGACCAAGTCGTACGGCCGTCGCGGCGCCCCGGCCCTGAGCGATGTGGATCTCGCCGTCCCCGCCGGCCGTATCGTCGGGCTGGTGGGCCCGAACGGGGCCGGCAAGTCGACCCTGCTGCATCTGATCTGCGGACTCGTCGAGCCGACCGCAGGATCCCTGACGGTGCTGGGGTCGCGTCCCGCGGCGGACGCGTCGCATCTGGCCCGGGTCGGGTTCGTCGCCCAGAACACACCGGTGTACGGCTCGTTCACCGTGGCCGAGCATCTGGCCTTCGGGGCGCGGATGAACCCGGGCTGGGACCCCGGTCTCGCCGAGCGGCGGGTCGAACAGGTGGGGCTGCGTCCCGGGCAGCGAGCGGGGCAGCTGTCGGGAGGCCAGCGGGCGCAGCTCGCCCTGGCCGTCGCGGCCGCCAAACGGCCCGAGCTGCTGGTCTTCGACGAGCCCGCGGCGGCCCTGGATCCCCTGGCTCGTCAGGGGTTCCTGCGGAATCTGACGGAGTTCGTCCGTGAACTCGGCGCCGGCGCCGTCCTCTCCTCCCATCTGCTCGGCGATATCGAGCAGGTCTGCGACCATCTCGTGGTGCTCTGCGGCTCCCGCGTCCAGGTCGCCGGGGACATCGGGGAGCTGCTGGCCGGGCACGCCCGGCTGACCGGGCCGCGCGGCGGATTCGGCGAGCCGCCGGCCGGGGTGGAGACGATCGCGGTCGAGCAGCACGACACGTACAGCAGCGCCGTCGTCCGTACCGGTGGCGGGAGGCTTCCCTCCGATTACGGCGCCTACGCGGCCCGGCCCCTCACCCTCGAACAGCTCGCCCTCGCCTATATGACGCGCGCCGCGGCCGTACCCGGCCCCGTCCGTACCGGGGTCACGACCCGGAGGGCCGGCCGATGATCTGGCTCACCTGGCGCCAGTTCCGCGTCCAGGCGCTCTTCGGCGCCGCCGCGCTCGTGATCGTCTCCGGGTACCTCCTCTATCTCGGCGCGGACATCCGTGACGCGTACGACGCCTACCGGGCCCGCTGCGAGGGCTCGGCCGACTGCGCCTCGGCACGGAACCGGTTCCGGGGCGCGTACCAGAACACCCTGCTGTTCACGGCGGCGGGACTCGCCCTGCTCCCCGCCGTGCTCGGAACCTTCTGGGGCGCTCCCCTGGTAGCCCGGGAGCTGGAGAACGGCACCCATCGGCTGGCGTGGAACCAGAGCGTCACCCGCCGGCGATGGCTGCTGACCAAGATCCTGCTCGTGGGTGCCGCCGCCGTCCTGATGACCGGTGCGGCGGCGGCCCTGCTCACCTGGGCGGCCCGCCCTTTCGACGCGGTGGTCGGGGAACGGTTCGACACCTTCGTCTTCGGCGCCCGCAACATCGCCCCGATCGGGTACGCGGCACTGGCCTTCACCTTCGGAACGGTCGCCGGGCTCGTCCTGCGCAGAACCCTGCCCGCCATGGCTGTGACACTCGTCGCATTCCTCGCCTTTCAGTTCTTCTTCCCCAATGTCGTACGACCGGCACTCCTGCCGCCGGAGAGGGCCGCACTGCCGATGACGGCCGAGGCCATCAACGCGGCGCGGAGTCTCGGCAGCATCACCGGCGGGCCCGTCGTCGGCGGCGTACGGATCCCGGGCTCGCCCGACGCGTGGATCGCCGAGACGAGCCCGCTGCGCACCCCGGACGGCCGGACCCTCCGGACGAGCGTCTTCGACAACTGCCTCGACAGCCCGCCACGGACCGGCGCGCAAGGCACCTTCGGCGATACCGCGGTATGCCTCGCCCGGCACGACCTCCATATCGATGTCGACTACCACCCCGCTAACCGCTACTGGTCCTTCCAGTGGCTGGAGACCGCGGCCTATCTGGCGCTCAGCGGGCTCCTCACCGCGTTCGGCATCCGGCGGATCCGGCGGCGGGCGGGCTGACCGCGGGCCGGGGTCCGCGGGTGTCGCGCGCCGACCGGGACCTGTGGAGTAGCCGCTGGTGGGAGGGGGTGGCGGGCGCTCGCCCCGGCCACGTGGGTGATCCACCCGTGATCACCGCGTCGTGCTATAGTTGTCCCGTTGCAGTTTTGGTACCCATGAACCTATGTGCGCCTGACGGGAATGTTTATCCTCAGGCGCATAATTTGTTTCCGGCATCTCCGGATGGGGCCTCTGCCTACATTAAGGAGAATGTCATGGCACAGGGAACCGTGAAGTGGTTCAACGCTGAAAAGGGCTTCGGCTTCATCGAGCAGGACGGCGGCGGTCCGGACGTCTTCGCCCACTACTCGAACATCGCGACGCAGGGCTTCCGTGAGCTCCAGGAGGGCCAGCGGGTCTCCTTCGACGTGACGCAGGGCCAGAAGGGCCCGCAGGCGGAGAACATCGTTCCCGCCTGATCGCCGGACGCGTATCCACTCACCGGGGTCCGCACCGTCATGGTGCGGACCCCGGTTTGTGCTTTTCCTGGAAGGCAGACAAACCGCATGGCCAACAGGTCCCGGAAATCAAGCAGGCGCACCGCGTCACCCCGGGCGTCCGCGTCGAAGCCCGGGGAGTTCCGGCTGCCGGCAGGCACCACCCCCGCGCTGCCCGCCGTCGAAGATTTCGCCGGTCTCGACATGCCCGCCGCGTTGCTGAAGACCCTCACCGCGCAGGGCGTGACCACCCCCTTCCCCATCCAGGCCGCCACGCTGCCCAACTCGCTGGCCGGCCGCGACCTCCTGGGACGGGGGCGTACCGGCTCCGGGAAGACCCTCGCGTTCGGGCTCGCGGTCCTGGCCCGCACGGCGGGCCTCCGGGCCGAGTCCCGGGCGCCCCTCGCCCTGGTCCTGGTGCCGACCCGTGAACTGGCGCAGCAGGTGACGGACGCGCTGACGCCTTACGCGACAGCGGTGAACCTCCGGCTCACCACCGTGGTCGGGGGCCTGTCCATCACCCGGCAGGCCGACGCGATCCGGCGTGGTGCCGAGGTGCTCGTGGCGACCCCCGGCAGGCTGAACGACCTGGTGGAACGCGGTGACTGCCGGCTCGACGCGGTACGCATCACGGTGCTCGACGAAGCCGACCAGATGACCGACCTGGGCTTTCTGCCGCAGATCACCAGGTTGATACGACAGGTGCGCCCGGACGGGCAGCGGATGCTCTTCTCGGCCACCCTGGACCGCAATATCGACCGGCTGGTACGCGACTTCCTGACCGACCCCGTGGTGCACTCCGTGGATCCGTCGGCGGGAGCCGTGACCACCATGGAGCACTACGTGTTCCATGTGCAGGACGAGCCCAGCAAGAAGGCCGTCACTCAGCGTATCGCCGCGCGTGACGGACGGGTCATCCTCTTCCTCGACACCAAGAGGTCCGCCGACCGGCTCGCCAAGCGGCTTCTGTCGGTCGGTGTCCGCGCGGCGGCGCTCCACGGCGGACGAAGCCAGCCGCAGCGGAACCGCACCCTGGAGCAGTTCAAGAACGGCCAGGTCACCGCCCTGGTGGCGACGAACGTCGCGGCCCGTGGCATCCATATCGACGACCTCGACCTCGTCGTGAACGTCGATGTCCCCGGCGATCACAAGGACTACCTCCACCGGGGCGGCCGCACGGCCCGGGCCGGTGGCTCCGGCAATGTGGTGACCCTGGTGCTTCCCGAGCAGAAGCAGGAGATGTCCCGGCTGCTGTCGGACGCGGACATCCGTCCCAGGACCGTCCGGGTCCGGCCGGACGACGAGGAACTCGCCACCATCACGGGTGCCCGCGAGCCCTCCGGTGTGGCCGTCACCCTGGACATCCCCGCGCCCGCGACGCCGCAGGGGGCCCGCCCGGCCGGTAAGACCGGTGGCGGCTCCAGCCGCAGGCGCGGCAATCGCGGCAGGTCCGGCACGGCGACGGGCACCGCCGCCGCCGGGGGCCGGGGTTCGGCCCCGAAGGCGACCGGCGGCCGGGCCGCGGCTCCGGCCGCGACCGGGACCGGGACCGGGACCGGGACCGGGACCGCTCCCACGAGCGCGGGACGCGGTTCCCGCCGGCGTTCGGGCGACGGCGCGGCCGCGGGCACGTCCACCGGCGCCGCCGCCGGTACCGCCGCCCGCCGCTCCGGCAGGCGCTCCGCGTCCGGCAAGCCGTCCGACGGCGCCGCCGGGAAGACCACCACCGGCCGCGGCTCCTCCGCCCGCCGGTACGGCGGTCGCCGGGACACCGCCTAGCAGCCGGCCGACGTGGGCCCGGGAGACCGGGCCCGCACGGCGGACGTACGCACCCCCGGGCGTGGTATCGCCCGGG
>NZ_JBHYZV010000141.1:0-9663 GCF_042753905.1 Streptomyces sp. NPDC059248
ATTTTTGTCTTGGTGGGGGGGTTTTTTTTTTTTGTATTCGCGCCCGGGGGGGGGGGGGGCGGGGCCCCCCCCCCCCGGCCCCCCGCGCACCGCCCGAATCAGGTCCGGTCCGTCAATTCGCCCGTGATGAACTCGGCGAGATCGTCGAGACTCTGCCCGCCGAGCATCCGCGCCAGCGGCACGGTGACGTCGTACTCCCGCTGCACCTCGCTCCGCACCTCCGTCGCCATCAGGGAGTCGAGCCCCTGACGGCTCAGCGGTTTACGGGTGTTCAGCCGCTGCGCGGGCAGCGCCAGCACCTTGGAGACCCGTTCGGTCAGGAACGCGTGCAGCGCCTCCGGGCCGGCGGTTCCCGAGCCCCGGGCGGTGTCCGCGACCGGAACGGGTGCGGGTGCGGGTGCGGCTGCGGGAGCCGGGGCGGCCGGCGCCGGGACCGACGGCGCGGCGATCAGAGCCACGGCCGGCGGGGGAGCGGCCACCGGTACGGACACCGGAGCGGCGACCGGCACGACCGTTACCGGGGGAGCGGCTGCCGGAGGAGCGGCCACCGGCTCGACCGGGACCGCCGGACCCCCGCCGCCCAGGACCTCCGTCAGCAGGGCGTCCCGCGCCGCGTCCGGATAGGCGGCGCCCCAGCGCGCCCAGTCCGCGGCGATCACCGACACCTGGCCCGTGCCGTCGGCCAGCAGCCGCTCCAGCAGCCCGATGCCCTCCTCGGGGGTGAAGCTCTCCATGCCGTGCGGCGCGAGATCGCGCCCGTGCTCCTCCGCGTAGCGGGCCACCATCCCCACGGTCGACCAGAACCCCCAGTTGACCGAGAGCGCCGGAAGTCCCAGGGTGCGGCGGTGGTGCGCCAGCGCGTCGAGGGCGGCGTTGGCGGCGGCGTAACCGCCGAGCCGCGGCGACCCGAGGACCGACGACGCCGAGGAGAACAGGGCGAAGAACTCCAGCGGCGCGCCGTCCAGGACCCGGTGCAGCGTCCACGCGCCGGTCACCTTGGGCCGGACCATCGCGTCGAACGCCTCGGGCGTCAGATCGGCCGCCGACACCAGGTCGATGACCCCCGCCGCGTGCAGCACCCCGCGCACGGGCGGCCCGCCGTCCTCCGTGTGCCGCCGCAGCACCGCCCGTACCGCGGCCTCGTCGGCGACGTCCACGGCGTGGTACGCCACCCGGGCCCCGGTCCGGCCCAGCGCGGCGAGCACACCGGCGCGGCCACCGAGCGGACTGCGCCCGAGCAGCACCAGGTCACGGGCGCCGCGGTCGACCAGCCATTCGGCCAGCCGCACCCCGATCCCGCCGAGCCCGCCCGTGATCAGATACGTCCCCTCCGAAGCCCGCCACCGAGCGGCGTCGGGACGGGCGGGCGCGGGCACCGAGGCTTCGGCGCCGCCGGTGCCCGCGACATCCCCGGCGGCCGTGACACCCTCCGCGGCCGGGTCGAGCCGGACCAGCACCTTGCCCACCTGCCGGGCCCGCGCCATCAGCCGGAACGCCGACTCGACGTCCGCCGCGTCGAAGACCTCGTACGGCAGCGGCTCGATCGCCCGGCCGTCCACGAGTTCGAGCACCCGGTCGAGAAGGAGCCCCGCCCGGCCGGGCCGGTTGCGGAGCATGTCCACCAGATCCATCGAATGGAAGGCCAGGTTCCGGGCGAAGGGCTCCAGACCGATCGGACTGTTCCCGATCAGATCCCGCTTGCTCAGCTCGATATAGCGGCCGTACGGCGCCATCAGCGACAGATTCCCCGGGATCGCTTCGCCCGCCAGGGAGTTGAGGACGACGTCCATACCCTCGCCGCGCGTCGCGTCCCGGAACTCCGCCACGAACTCCGTCGACCGCGAGTCCGCGACATGCCGCACCCCGAGCGTCTTGAGCAGCGCCCGCTTCTGCGGACTGCCCGCCGTCGCGTAGATCTCCGCGCCCCGCCAGCGCGCCAGCTGCACCGCGGCCAGCCCCACACCCCCGGTCGCGGCATGGATCAGCACCCGCTCACCGGGCGCGAGCCGGCCCAGCTCGCACAGCCCGTAATACGCGGTCAGATACGCGGCCGGAAGCGTCAGCGCCTCCTCGGCCGTCAGCCGGGACGGCACCCGTGCCACCAGCCGGGCGTCGGCGACCACCCGGCCCGCGAGCGCGCCCTCGGCCAGCGCCACCACCTCGTCGCCGACCCGCACCCCTGCCGCGCCCGGCCCCAGACCGGTCACCACGCCCGCGCACTCCCAGCCGAGCCTGGCCCCCGCCTCAAGACCCGGATACGCCCCCATGGCGGTGAGCACATCCCGGTAGTTGAGCGCCGTGTGCGTCACCCGGATCTCCACCTCGCCCGGACCCGCCGGCCGCCCCTCCACCGCTACCGGGCCCAGCCCGCCGAGCAGTCCGGCGGTACGGTTGCGGATCTCGTACCGGCCCCCCGCCGGCGCGGCCGTACCCGACCCCGGTTCCGGCCCCGCCCCGTCCGGCGCCCGCCGTACCAGCCGCGGCATCCGCCGGGCCCCGTTCCGGAACGCCACCTGGCTCTCCCGGCCCCCGGCGGCGAGCAGTTCGGCCGCGAGCAGGGCCGCCTCCGCGTCCCCCGCGCCCGCCGGAAGGTCCACCAGGACGCACCCCCACTGCGGATACTCCTGAATCAGCGCCCGGCCGAACCCCCAGAGCATCGCCTGCCCCACCGACACCGGACCCGGGGCGTCCGGTATGTACTGCGCCCCCTCCGTTACCAGGCACAGCCGCCCGAAGCGTCCGCCCGCCCCGTCCAGCGCCTGCACCAGCCGCAGCACACTGTGACCGCCCAGCCGCTGCGCCGCCGCCACCGCCGCCGCCGGATCCCCGGCCGCGCCGGGATCGCCGACACCGCGCGACCACAGATGGACGACGCCCTCGCATCCCTCGTCACCGACGTCCGCGAGCAGCCTGCGGTAGTCGTCCGCCGAACCCGGGTCGATCCGGTACCGGTCGGGCCCCGTCCGCTCGTACGCCTCACCCGCCTCGACCAGCACCGTACGGCCGCCCAGCCGCCCCGCGAACGCCTTCGTCCACCGGCCCGCGTCCGCGAACAGCAGCCGGAAACCCGGCCGCGGCCCGGCGGCGACCGCCGGCGGCGCCGGGCGCCAGACGACCTCGTGCAGCCAGCCGCCGGTGTCCCGGGCCGGGGACCGCGGGATCAGGAACCGCAGCGCCACCCCCTCCAACTCGGCGACGAGCGCCCCGTCGTCGTCCCGGATCTCCACCGTCCCCACCACCGCGTCCGGCCGGACCTCGGTACGGACCGCGTGGCTCCACACCGGACCGGCCGGCCGCCGGTGCAGCCGTACCCGCCCGATCCCGCCGAGGACGAAGGCGTCGTGCTCGCTCCCCCCGTCGAAGCCTTCCGCGGCCGCGGCCAGCGTATGACCGCAGGCGTCCAGCAGCGCCGGATGGAAGAACTGACGGGCGTCCGCCGCGTCGACCGACGACGGCGCCACGATCCGTGCCAGCGCCTCGCCGTCCCGCCGCCACAGCGCCGCCACGCCCTGGAAGGCCCCCAGCCACTGGTTCCCCTTCTCGGCGAACCGCCGGTAGAACTCCTCCCCGGACAGCTCGTCGCACCGCGCCCGGACCGCGTCCCGGGACTCCCCGGCCGCGCTCTCCGCGGGCCCGGCCGCGTCCCCGGTCAGCAGACGGCCGCTCACCTTCCGCGAGAACTCCGCCTCGTCCCCGTACCGGGCGCCCACCTCGAACGACCACACCCCGGGCGAACCGCCGGGCTCCAGCACCACCCGCACCACCGGCGGAGTCTCGCCCGGCGGCAGATAGATCGCCCGGTGGTACGTGACGTCCTCCAGTACGGGCACCGCGCCGAACGCCGCCGCCCCGGCCGCCGCCACCAGCTCGACGTACGCCGTCCCCGGCACGATCACCACCCCCTGCACCTGGTGGTCGGCGATATACGCGTTGGCCGTCAGATCGAAGGACCCCTCCCACACATGTCCCGCACCCGGCACCCGCGACCCCAGCAGCGGATGCCCCGCCCCGGCCGCGGCGGCCAAAGCCGGTACCGGTGCCGGCTCCGTGTCCGGGAACCAGTACCGCTGCCGCTCCCACGCCGGACCCGGCAGCCGGACGGCGGGCGGCACCGGCGCGAACAGCCGCCCGAAGTCCACCGGATGCCCGCTCAGGTGGACCGAGGCCAGCGCGTCCAGCAGCGCGGCCGTCTCCGGCTCGTTGCGCCGGGTCGACCCCACCACCGGACCTGCGCCGCGCGCCCGGTCGGCGTACTCCCGCATCGCGGGCACCAGGATCGGATGCGGGCTGATCTCCACCAGCACCGTCCGCCCCCGCTCCAGCAGCGACTCGATCACCGGCCCGAACCGGACCGGCAGCCGCAGATTCCGGCTCCAGTACTCCGCGTCGAGCGCCGTGCCGTCGACGGGCGCCGCCTCCACCGTGGAGTACATCGCCACCTCGCCCGACCGGGGGGCGATCGACTCCAGCGCCGCCAGCAGCGGCTCCCGCAACGGCTCCACCTGCGGCCCGTGCGACGCGAAGTCCACCTGCACCAGCCGGCAGAACACCCCCCGCTTCTGGAGGGCGACCAGGATCTCCCGCATAGCGTCCCCGTCCCCCGACAGGATCGTCGACGACGGGCCGTTGATCGCGGCCACACAGACCCGGCCGTCGTACGGGGCCAGTTCGCGCTCCGCCTCCTCGGCGCCCAGCTCCACCGACGCCATCGCCCCGCCCCGGCCCGCCACCCGCTTCGCCAGCGCGCTGCGACGGCAGATCACCGCCGCCCCGTCGGCGACGCTCAGCGACCCGGCGACCACCGCGGCCGCCACCTCGCCCATGCTGTGCCCGACGACCACATCCGGCTCGACACCCCACGACCGCCACACCGAGGCCAGCGCCACCTCCATCGCCCAGAGCGTGGGCTGGACGACGTCGACACCCTCCAGCGGCCCCTCCCCGTCCGTCAGCCGTTCCAGGACCGACCAGCCGGTCTCCGCCCGGATCGCCGCGTCGCACTCCTCCAGGGCCCGCCGGAACGACGGTTCGGTCCGCAGCAGCTCACGGCCCATCCCCACCCACTGCGACCCCTGCCCGGGGAAGACGAAGACGATCCGCGCCCGCTCCTCGTACACATCGTCCGCCGACCGCAGCCACGGCGCCGGCTCCCCGGCCAGGAACGCGTCGATCCCGTCCACCATCTCCCGGTGCGACGAGCCCACCAGCGTCAGCCGGCTCTCCCGGTGATCGCGGCGTACGGCCGCCGACGCGCACACGTCCCGCAGCCGCGGCGTGCCCCCCGCCCCGTCCTTCAGCAGGAACTCCCGGTACTCCCCGGCCACCCGGCGCAGCGTCCCGGGCAGATGCGACGAGAGCGTCAGCAACTCCGGACGCTCCACCTCCGGCGGACCCGCGGCGACCGGGTCCTCCACGTCCTTCCCGGCGGGCTGGTGCGCTGCGAGGACCAGATGCACATTGGTCCCCGAGATCCCGAACGAGCTGACGCCCGCGATCCGGGGCCCCGCGCCCGGCGTCCACTCCTGCGGACGCTGCGGCACCCGCAGCGGCACCGCCGACCAGTCGACGGCCGACGTCAGCTCGGCGCTGTGCAGACTGGGCGGTACGACACCCCGCTCCAGCACCAGCACCGTCTTGATGAGCCCGGCGATCCCCGCCGCGCCCTCGGAGTGACCGATGTTCGACTTGGCCGACCCCACGAGCAGCGGCCGGTCCGCCGGGCGCCCCTCGCCGAGCACGGCCGACAGCGCCCGCAACTCCACCGGATCACCCACCGGCGTCCCGGTCCCGTGGGCCTCCACATAGCCCACGTCGGCCGGATCCACCCCGGCGTCGGCGTAGGCGGCCCGCAAGGTCTCCCGCTGTCCCGACTCCGCCGGGGCCATCAGGGCGTCACCGGACCGCCCGTCGTTGACGGCGGCCGACCCCAGGATCACGGCACGGACGGCGTCGCCGTCCGCCAGCGCGTTCCGCAACGGCTTCAGGACGACGACACCCACCCCGTCGCTGCGGACGAACCCGTCGGCCGACGCGGCGGCGAACTTGCACCGCCCCCCGGGCGACAGCATCCGCCCGTCCGAGAACGTGATGCTCTCCTCCGGGGCGAGCACCAGATTCACCCCGCCCACCAGCGCCACCGTCGACTCGCCCGTGCGCAGACTCCGGCACGCCATATGCACCGCCGTCAGCGACGACGAACAGGCCGTGTCGACGGTCAGGCTCGGCCCGCGCAGATCGAAGGCGTACGACAGCCGCCCCGACAGCATGCTGGGCGCGGTCCCCGCGTTGGCGTACACGTCGAGCACGCCCCGGCGGCTCATCGACTCCCAGTAGTTGCGCCCCATCGACCCGATGAACACCCCCGTCCGGCCCGCCGTCAGCCGCTCCCGGGTCAACCCGGCGTCCTCCGCTGCCTCGGCCACCGTCTGGAGCAGCAGCCGCTGCTGGGGGTCCATGTGCTGGGCCTCCCGCGGCGCCACACCGAAGAAGTCGGCGTCGAAGGCGTCGATCCCGTCGAGGAAGCCCCCGTACCGGCTGATGATCCGGCCCGGGGTGCCGGGCCGCGGATCGTAGAAGGCGTCGATGTCGAACCGTTCGGCGGGCACCTCGGTGATGCAGTCGTCCCCTGCGTACAGCCGCGACCAGAACTCCGCCGCGTCAGGAGCGCCCGGAAAGGCGCAGGCCAGACCCACGACGGCGATCGCGCGGTCCGGATCCACCACCCCGGCCGGGGCCGCGCCCCGGCCCGCGGCCGCCGCCTTCGGGTCCTTACGGCTCTTGCGGTTCGTCGACCTCGTCATCGTCCTCGTCCCCTTCTCGATATCCCGTACATGCCGTTCGTGTTGTCGGTCCCGGCCCGCCCGGCCGTCGGACCCGCCGGTCAGATGGCCCACGACGCGGCGGCGCTCATCGTCAGGACGGCGCTGCTGACCACGAAGCCGGGGGCGGCGCCCGCCAGCAGGACGTGGTCCCCGGGGGCGAGCTGCCCCGTCGTCACCAGATGCTCGAGGGCGACCACATGGTCGCTGGCCGCGAGATGGCCGACCGTACGGCCGAAGTCCCAGGTGGACTTCTCCTCCGGCAGACCGAGCGGGTCGAGGAAGAACTGCCCGACGAGGTACTGGCCCTGGTTGACGTAGATCGCCCGCGCGATGTCGCCGACCCCGATGCCCGCCTCTTCCAGGGACCGGTGGACGACCTCGGCCTGCCGTCGTGCGATCAGCTCGTTGACCTCGGCGAGCGGCTTGTGCGTCCGCCCGAAGTGCCGGGCGCGGGCCACCATGTCGATGGTCTCCCGGCCGTGCGGGTCGAACAGCGGCTCGGCGCCCCGGTGCAGGCCCTCCAGCTCCGGGATCACCGACTGGTTCACGGACCGCAGCCGGGCGATACCGCCGTCCCGGCCCAGGACCAGGGCGCCGGCCGCGTCCCCGATCACGGTCCCGGGGCCGTAGCCCTGCCAGCGGTCGCCCTTCGGGGACGCGAAGTTGTCGGCCGTCGTCAGCAGGGCCGTACGGCTCCCGGGATCCGCGGCGAACTGGCCCGCGGCCAGCTCGATCGCGGCCAGCATGCCGTTGCAGCCCTGGCGCACCTCGAACACGGAGGCGTCGCCGCAACCCAGCTCGCGCAGGATGTACCCGCCCGGATACCACATCTCCGGACCCTGCCGTAGGACACAGGAATGGATCAGGAAGTCGACCTCGTCCGCTTCCCTCCCCGCCCGCTTCAGGGCCTCCCGCGCCGCCGAAACCGCCATGTCCACGGGCGGTGTGTCCCCGGCGACGAGGGTGCCCGTGACCCCCGAGTCCAGCATCAGCGTCTCGTTGTAGAGGCCGAGATCGACGGCGCGCCGGCTGCTCATCCGCTCCGGCAGATAGCTGCCGAGTCCGGTGAGATGGATGTCCTGAGGCCGCATACGACTCCCTCGTGTGTTCCGGCTGGTGAGGTCACGGGCGATGTGACAGATGACGGGCGATGACGGAGCCGATGTCCCGCAGGGTCTCCGGCCTGGTCATGCTCAGGTGGTCGCAGGCGACCGGGTGCTCCTCGACGGTGCCGCCGACGTACGGCCGCCAGGACTCGTGGCCCGGCGCGTCGGCGTCCCGGCCCTCGGTCGCGGTGAAGAACAGGACGTCGCCGTCGTACGTCCCGGGCTCGTACGCGTCCATCAGGCGCAGGTTGTTGGCGGCGATCCCGACGAGGGCCCGGATCCCGTCCTCGTCGAGCTGGGCGGAGACGCTGTTCTCCGCGCGGACGAGACCGAGGAGCCCGGTGGGATCCGCGGCGTCCCCGGGGTCCCCGTCGGTGGGGCCCTCACCGCGGCCGAGCCCCGCGTGCTCCAGCAGCAGACCGACCGGATCCCGGTCGTCCTCGTCCCGGCCGGCGAACGGCGATACGGGAGAGGAGTCCAGCATCGCGAGCAGCCGGACCTCCTGGCCCGCCGCGCGCAGCCGCGCGGCCATGGCGTGCGCCACCACGCCCCCGAAGGACCAGCCCAGCAGATGGTAGGGGCCCTCGGGCTGGACCGCGCGCAGGGCGTCGACGTAGTCCGCGGCCATCTCGTCGATCGTCGCCGGGAGCGGTTCGCCGCCCGCCGCGCCCCGGGCCTGGAGACCGTAGAGGGGCCGGTCGGGTTCGAGACCGCCGAGCAGGGCCGCGTAGCACCAGCTCAGACCGCCGGTCGGATGGACGCAGAACACCGGGGGCCGGTCGCCGTGCGACCGCAGGGCCAGCAGGGTGCCGAGCGCCTCGCCGCCGGACTCGTCCGTGTCGAGCCTGCGGGCGAGCGCGGCGACCGTCGGATGGTCGAAAAGGGTCTTGATGGTGTGCTGGACGCCGAATACGGCCCTGATCCGGCTGATGAGCCGGGTGGCGAGCAGGGAGTGGCCGCCGAGCTGGAAGAAGTCGTCGTCGATCCCGATCCGGGGCAGCCCCAGGGTGTCCGCGAACAGCTCCGCCAGAGTGTTCTCGTACGGGGTGCGGGGCGCCCGGCCCGTGACCCGGCCGCCGAAGTCGGGCGCGGGCAGCGCCCGGCGGTCCACCTTGCCGTTGGGGGTACGGGGCAGGGCGTCGAGGACGACGAACGCGGTGGGGACCATATGGTCCGGGAGCGTCTTCCGGAGGTGGACGCGGATCTCGTCGGTATCGGGGACGGTGCCGGGAGCCGCGACGAGATACGCGACCAGGTGCGTGCTTCCGCCGTCGGTGTCGGTATGGGTGTGCGCGACGGCCTGGGTGATACCGGGGTCTCCGGCGAGTGCCGTCTCGATCTCGCCGAGTTCGATGCGTAGTCCGCGGATTTTGACTTGGTGGTCGCTTCGGTCGAGGTAGTCGAGGTTGCCGTTGGTGGTCCAGCGGGCGAGGTCGCCGGTGCGGTACATGCGGGTGCCGGGTGGTCCGTAGGGGTCGGCGACGAAGCGTTCGGCGGTGAGTCCGGGTCGGTGGAGATAGCCGCGGGCCAGGCCGATTCCGGAGATGTAGATCTCGCCGGTGATACCGGGTGGTACGGGGCGCAGCGCGCTGTCGAGCAGCCGAATACAGGTGTTGTGGTTGGGGGTGCCGATGGTGATGGGTTGGTGGGGGGTGAGGGGTGTGGTGAGGGTGGCGCAGGCGGTGGTTTCGGTGGGGCCGTAGGCGTTGTGGAGGGTGTGGTGGGGGGTGTGTTGG
>NZ_JBHYZV010000142.1:0-9627 GCF_042753905.1 Streptomyces sp. NPDC059248
CACACCCCCGGCTTTGTTCCTTTCTCTCCCCCCCTGCCCCCGCGTCCGTGCTCTGGGGTGGGGGGGCCCCCCCAGCCGGGGCCCCCCCTCGCCCGGGGGGGGGGGGGGGGGCCCCCCCCCCCCCCCCCCACCACCGGAGCCCACCACCGGAGCCCACCACCGGGACCGCCGGAGCCACCGAGCCCACCGCCGGGACCACGGCCGGAGCCGCCGGGGCCACGGCCGGGGCCACTGGCACCGCCAGGGCCGCCGGGACCAGTCAGGACGTGGCGGCCGTGGGCCTCAACTCCGAGGCCTCCGCCGCGAGGTCCCGGATCCGCGACCAGTCCTTCGCGGCGATGGCGTCCGGCGGCAGCATCCACGTCCCGCCGACGCAGGCCACATTGGGCAGGGAGAGATAGACCGCGGCGGACTGCCGCGAGATGCCGCCCGTCGGGCAGAACCGCGCCTGCGGCAGCGGCCCGGCGACGGACTTCAGATAGGGCGTGCCCCCGGCGGCCTCCGCGGGGAAGAACTTCATCTCCGTCACCCCCCGCTCCAGCAGGTTCACGACCTCCGACACCGTGGAGACCCCCGGCAGGAACGGCACGCCCGACGCCCGCATGGCGTCCAGCAGCCGGTCCGTCCACCCCGGGCTCACCAGGAACCGGGCCCCGGCGGTGACGGCCGTCTCCACCTGCTCGGGGGAGATGACGGTCCCCGCGCCGACGACGGCCTCCGGCACCTCGGCGGCGATGGCCCGGATCGCGTCCGGCGCGGCCGGGGTCCGCAGCGTCACCTCGATCGCGGGCAGCCCGCCCGCGACCAGCGCGCGGGCGAGGGGCACGGCGTCCTCGGCGTCCTCGATGACGACGACGGGAATCACGGGCGCGAGATCAAGCACGGAGGTCATACGGCCATCCTGCCGGGCCGCATCATTGTCTGCAACGACCGTTGTGCATGCTGCAACGCACGGGTCGGTCGCAGGCGAGTCCCGGGCGGCTACAGCCGCTCAGTGGATGTCGGTGACCACCACGTCCAGCGCCCAGGGCCGGTCCCCGCGCGCCGGGGGGTCCACCTCCACCGTGTGTCCCAGATCGCGCAGCGTCTCCGCCAGCCGCGCCGGGTCCTTCGGCCGGGCCCCGGCGAGCAGCAGGTCTCGTACGATCCGCCCCTTGGTCGCCTTGTTGAAGTGGCTGACCACGGAACGCTTCTCGACCCCGTCGACCAGTCGCGCGTGCAGTACCCGTACCGTCGCCGTCCGCCCCGCGAGCTCCCCCTGGGGCTTCCACGCCGCCGCATACGCCGACGACCGCAGATCGAGGACCAGACCGCCGTCGGCGGCCTCGGGCAGCGCCGACTCCATCGGCGCCCGCCAGTGCGTGGCGAGTCGTCCGGCGCGCGGCAGCTGGACACCCATCGAGCAGCGGTACGACGGGATCCGGTCGCCCACCCGCACGGCGCCCCACAGCCCCGAGAACACCAGCAGGGACGCCCGGGCCCGCCGCTTGGCCGCCGCGTCGAGGGTCGCGAGACCCAGCGCGTCGTACAGGACCCCCGTATAGATCTCCCCGGCGGGCCGCGCCCCGGCCGTCCGCAGCTCCGCGTTCTTGGCGATCTCGCCCCGCAGCCCCGGGCTGAGGCCGAGGACCTCCGCCGCCTTCTCCTCGTCGGCGACGCACAGCTCCACCAGCTCGTCGAGTACGGCGTCCCGCGCGGCGCCGAGACCGGGCAGCGACAGCGACTCGGGCTTGAGCGGGGCGCCGCGGCCGGAGGCGGCCTTGCCCTCGGACGGCGGCAGCAGCACCAGCACGAACGTTCTCCTCACAAGGCGGTACGGGGGCGGGGACGGGCCCCCGCACCAGCGTATGCCCCCGAGCAGCCGCGGCCCGCGCAGGAGCACCGGCGACCCGTCACCGGCCGGACACGCCGCCCCGCGTCCGTCCGGGTCGCCCCCCCCCGCCCCCGCCCCCGCGATCGCGATCGCCACCCCCACCGCGATCGCCCGCCCTCCGCCCTCCGCCGCGCGCGCCCGCCCCCGCCGACCTACGCTCGATCCATGCCCCGCCGCCTGATCCGCGCCAGCGGCGCCCCCGACGCCCCACTGCCCGCGGCCCTGCGCGAGCTGCGGACGGAACTCGGCGTACCGGACCACTTCCCCGCCGCGGTGCTCGCCGAGGCCGACTCGGCCGCCGCCGCGCCCCGCCCGCCCGGCCCCGGCCCCGTGGACGCCACCCACCTCCCCTTCTTCACCCTCGACCCGCCCGGCTCCGCCGACCTCGACCAGGCGATCCACCTCGCCCGCCGCGACGGCGGCTACCGCGTCCACTACGCCATCGCCGATGTCGCCGCCTTCGTCGCCCCCGGCGGAACCATCGACTCCGAGGCCCGTCGCCGCGTACAGACGCTCTACTTCCCGGACGAGTCCGTGCCCCTGCACCCGCCCGTCCTCTCCGCCGGCGCCGCCAGTCTGCTCCCGGACGGGCCCCGCCCCGCCCTGCTCTGGCGTATCGACCTCGACGCCGAAGGCCGTACCGTCACCGCCGAGGTCCGCCGGGCGACCGTCCGCAGCCGGGCCCGTCTCGACTACGCCACGGCCCAGCGCCGGATCGACGACGGTACGGCCGACGAGCCCCTCGCCCTTCTCCAAGAGATCGGGCTGCTGCGCGAGGAGCGGGAGCGCGAACGCGGCGGGGTGTCACTCGGCGTCCCCGAACAGGAGATCGTCCGCGACGGCGGCGGATACGCCCTCACCTACCGCGCCCCGCTCCCCGCCGACGGCTGGAACGCCCAGCTGTCCCTCCTCACCGGCATGGCCGCCGCCGACATCATGATCGAATCCGGTACGGGCATCCTGCGGACCCTCCCCACCGCCCCGTCGGGCGCCGTCGCCCGGCTCCGGCTGACGGCGCGGGCGCTCGGCGTCGACTGGCCGCACCATGTCCCGTACGCCGAGGTCATCAGATCCCTCGACCCCCGCGAGCCCCACCACGCGGCCTTCCTCACCGAGTGCACCACCTTGCTGCGCGGCGCCGGCTACGCCGTCTTCACCGGCGGCGAGCTGCCCTCCCCGTCCGTCCACGCCGCCGTCGCCCACACCTACACCCACTGCACGGCACCCCTGCGACGCCTCGTCGACCGCTACACGGGTGAGCTGTGCGTCGCCGCCTGCGCCGGCCAGGGCGTTCCCGAGTGGGTCCTCGACGCCCTCGCCGACCTCCCGGAGACGATGGCCCAGGGCTCCCGCCGCGCGGGCACGGTCGAGCGCGAGTGCGTCGACATCGTCGAGGCCGTCCTGCTGCGCGACCGCGTCGGGGAGACCTTCGACGGTGTCGTGATCGACGTACGGGAGGCCGATCCGGCCGTCGGTACGGTCCAGTTGCGCGACCCGGCCGTGGTGGCCCGGATCACCGGAGACGGCGCCCTGCCGCTCGGCGAGCCGGTACGGGTCCGTCTCACCCACGCCGACCCGGCGGCCCGCCACGGCGGCGCGCGGGTCCTCTTCGCCCCCGTCTGAACCCCCGCCCGCCGGACGCCCCCGCCAGACGCCCCCCGCGAGAACCCCCCCCCCGCCACAGTCCTCCGATCACGCCGCTCACGCCGCCCGGCGCTCCGTCCCGTCCGCCCGCGGCCCACCGCCGAGCGCCGCCAGCAGCGCCTTCGGATCGTCGGCGTGGAAGCGGACCGTCCGCGCGGTGCCGGTCCTCCCCAGCGGACGGGTGTACGTCACCGGGGCCGCCAGGTCCACCGCGACCGTCGTCTGCCCGCCGACGATCAGATCGATCGACCCGTCGTCGTGCGCGTTCACCAGGCTCCCGCTCGGGAACCTGCGGTCGATCCGGACCCGGACGATGTCCTCCGCCGGTATCCGCAGGTCGAACAGGGCGCCGTAGCGCAGCCGCAGCGACCCGTCCGCGCCCGCCACATGGGGACGTACGACACACGACGCGTGCATGCCCACCATGAGCACGGTGCCGTACACACCGACGCACAACAGGATCAGGTGGACCGGCGGCCACGGGATCAGAAACGCCAGGGCCACCGTCTCGACCACCGACAGGCCGATGAACGACCACACCATCGCGGACTGCGGCGCGGTGTACCCGGCGGCGTGGTCGCCGGGGCCGAGTCCGTGCCGGCGCCGCCGAACCCAAAGCCAGACGCTGCGCAGACACCGCACCTCGTGCGCGACGAGCCGGACCGGGACCCGGGGAAACAGGGCATACGCAGCCTCGCGCAGCGCCGCCCGCGGCTCGCGGCCCCGGCGGCGGGCGGCGGCGTATCCGCGCGACAGGAGTACGGCCTCCAGGACGACGGCGCCGACGACGAGCACCCGGGCGAAGAGGACCACGGCGCGCGGCAGGGGCACGCCGGCCGCCGCCGCGATCAGCAGAGGCAGTTCGACGGGTACGAGCGCCCACACCACCCGGCGAACCGAGGTACGTCCGGTCATGTCCCCTCCTCCTTCGCCTCCGCCGGGCTCTCCCCGCCACCCGACCCGCCCGCCGGTCCGCCGCCCGACCCACCCGCCGACTCGGCCCGTCGGCCGTCGAGTGCGGCCAGCATCCGGTGTACGACGGCGGCCTGGGCGGGCGTGAAATCGTCCAGGAACGCCCGCCCGAAGGCCCCGCCGTCCATGGCGGGCCCGTCGCCCATCAGGGCGATCAGCTCGTCCGGCATACAGCCGGCGAGCGCGTCGCCGAGGGGGACGACCCGCGGATCGGCCGGGTCGGCGTCCGCCAGCCCGTCCAACTCCTCGTACAGTCCCTGCACCCGGGCCGCGAGCCCGCTCTCGGCCAGCGGCATCAACGTGGCGAACAGCCGCTCCCGGTCCTCCGGCGGCAGCACGGTGTCCAGCAGCGCCAGATGGCCGCGGTCCTTGGCGGCCATGACGGACCCGCTGGGCGGCAGCGCCGCCAGCAGCCCGGCCAGCTCCGGCGATACCGGCCCCTCGGCGGGCAGGGTCCCCTCCCGGGCCCGCGCGATCAGCTCCGCCAGCCGCTCCCGCCGCCGGTCCAGCTCCGCCCGCTGCCCCGCCAGGTCGGCGTCGAGCTCCTCCAGCACCTCCACCAGCTCCCGCCCGGCGTCGTCCGCGATGACGTCCCGCACCTCGGCGAGGCCGAGCCCCAGCTCGGTGAGGCGCCGGATCCTGGCGAGGACGACCGCGTGGCGCAGCCCGTAGTCGCGGTAGCCGTTCGGCAGCCGTTCGGGTTCGGGGAAGAGCCCGAGATGGTGGTAGTGGCGTACGGTCCGCGGGGTGATCCCCACGAGTGCGGCGACTTCTCCGATCCTCATGCCCCCAGTGGAGACCATGACGCCGCGACAAGGTCAAGCGGCGGGCCGCCCGGCCGCGGCCGGGTAGCATGGACGGCACGGCAGACGAGCCGGGCGGACGGCCGCGTGGGGATCCCCGGATCCCCCCGAGGAACGTCCGGGCTCCACAGGGCAGGGTGGTGGCTAACGGCCACCCGGGGTGACCCGCGGGACAGTGCCACAGAAAACAGACCGCCGGGGACCGTATCCGTACGGCCCCCGGTAAGGGTGAAACGGTGGTGTAAGAGACCACCAGCGCCTGAGGTGACTCAGGCGGCTAGGTAAACCCCACCCGGAGCAAGGTCAAGAGGGAGCACTCCGGTGCTCCTGCGCGGACGTTCGAGGGCTGCTCGCCCGAGTCCGCGGGTAGACCGCACGAGGCCGGTGGCAACACCGGTCCTAGATGGATGGCCGTCGCCCCATCGGTCGCGAGACCGACGGGGAAACAGAACCCGGCGTACGGCCCGGCTCGTCTGCCCCTCAGGGCCTCTGGCCAGGGTTCCCAGGTCAGGGGCTCGCCGCGGAGCATCCGAGTCCGCCGATATGTGCGTCATATGCCTGAGGTCCGTCCTTCATCACCCCTTCTCATGACAGAGGCAGGCACTAGGATCTCCACCCTGGGCCCGGCCATGGGGAACGGCGGCCCCGGAGAGCCACGAGGAGCGGGGAACAGGCATGCGGGAAGGCCGGTGGGTCACGGTCACCGAGTCCGAGTTCGATCACGAACGCCGCGGCCTGGACGCCATCCGGGAAAAGCTTCCGGACGCCGACCCCTGGCGCGCCTGGTCGAACTTCACCTTCACCGCGAACACCGGCCATGTTCGTGAGGTCGACCTGCTGGTCGTCGCTCCCGGCGGCGTCTGCATGATCGAGTTGAAGGACTGGCACGGCTCGGTCACGTCCGAGAACGGCACCTGGGTGCAGACCACTCCCGGAGGCCGCCGCCGTACCCACGGCAACCCGCTGCACCTGGTCAACCGCAAGGCCAAGGAGCTGGCCGGTCTGCTCGCGCCCGGGGGCAGGCGGGTCTGGGTCGCGGAGGCCGTCTGCTTCACGGACAACGGCCTGCGGGTACGTCTGCCCGCCCACGACCAGAACGGTGTGTACACCGTCCACCAGTTGGTCGAGATGCTGGGGCAGCCCCCTCGTGACGAGCGGCGCCGTATCACCGCGATCGGTTCGCGCGAGATCGAGGCGGCCCTCAAGAACATCGGCATCCGCAAGAGCGACGCGCAGTACAAAGTCGGCCCGTACGAGCTGAAGCGGAAGTCCTTCGACTCCGGTCCCACCTGGGCGGACTACCTCGCCCAGCACAGCGAGCTCCCCGAGACCGCCCGGGTCCGCATCTATCTCAGCGAGCGCGGCTCCGACGCGTCCCTGCGCCAGTCCGTCGAGAACGCGGCCCGGCGCGAAGCCGCGGTGCTGGGCCGTTTCAAGCACCCGGGCGTGGTCGAACTCAAGCAGTACTTTCCCTCCGGGCACGCCGCCGGCCCGGCGCTGATCTTCGACTACCATCCGGACACCCTGAAACTGGACGAGTATCTGGTCCAGTACGGCGAGAAGCTGGACATCCTCGGCCGGATGGCGCTGGTCCGCCAGCTCGCCGAGACCATGCGCTCCGCGCACTCCAGCCGCATCCACCACCGGGCACTCGCGGCCCGCTCCGTGCTCGTCGTCCCCCGGCCGCGCGGCGGGAAAGGCCGGGCGGTGGGCGAGGATGCCGCCTGGCTCACCCCGCACATCCAGATCTCCGACTGGCAGATCGCCACCCAGCGCAGCGGCGACTCCTCCCAGGGCCGGGGCGCGACCCGCTTCGCGCCGACCGCCCTGTCCGCGATGCACCTGGCCGACGACGCCGACGCCTACCTCGCCCCCGAACTCACCGCCCTCAACCCCGACCCGGTCCACCTGGACGTGTACGGGCTCGGCGTCCTCACCTATCTGCTGGTCACCGGCAAGGCCCCGGCCGCCGGCCAGGCCGAGCTGCTGGCGCGGCTGGAGGCGGGGGAGGGCCTGCGCCCCAGCTCCCTGGTGGACGGCCTGTCGGAGGACGTGGACGACCTGGTGCAGGCCGCCACCGCGTACCGGCCCGGACAACGCCTGTCCGGCGTGGACGAGTTCCTCGAACTGCTGGAGATCGTCGAGGACTCCCTCACCGCCCCGGCCCCGGCGGCCACCGGCACGGAGGGACCGGGCGACGAGGAGGACCGGACCGCCGCCGACAAGGACCCGCTGGAGGCCGTCGCCGGCGATGTGCTCGCCGAACGGTGGGAGATCCGCCGCCGCCTCGGCACCGGCTCGACCAGCCGCGCCTTCCTCGTCCGCGACCTCCAGGCCAAGGCTCGCAGGACCCGCCCACTGGCCGTGCTGAAGGTCGCCCTCTCCGACAGCCGAAGCGAGATCCTCGTCCGCGAGGCCGAGTCCATGGGACGCCTTCGCCCCCATTCCGGCATCATCCGCCTCGTCGAGCCCGAGGCGCTGCACATCGGCGGCCGTACCGTCCTGGCACTGGAGTACGTCGGCGACGAGCGCGACGACACCGGACAGGCCACCGAAGGCGGCGGACGCCCGCGCCGCCGCGAGGAGACCGTCGCCCGCCAGCTCCGCGAGAACGGCCGCCTCCAGGTCGACCAGTTGGAGGCGTACGGCGACTACCTCTTCGGAGCCGTCGACTTCCTGGAGGGCGAAGGGGTCTGGCACCGCGACATCAAACCCGACAACATCGCCATCCGCATCCGCCCCAACCGCACCCGCGAACTCGTCCTCATCGACTTCTCGCTCGCCGGCTACCCGGCGAAGAGCACCGGCGCGGGAACCGACGGCTACCTCGACCCCTTCGTCGACATCATCACCCGCGGCTCGTACGACTCGCACGCCGAGCGGTACGCCGTCGCCGTCACCCTGCACCAGATGGCCTCCGGCGAACTGCCCAAATGGGGCGACGGCAGTGTTCTGCCCCGTATGACCGACGCCAAGGAGTGGCCGTATCCGACCATCGCGGCCGAGGCGTTCGACGCGGTCGTACGGGACGGTCTCGTCGCCTTCTTCCAGAAGGCCCTGCACCGCGACGCCGGTCGGCGATACCCCGAGCTGAAGCCGATGCGGGACGCCTGGCGCAAGGTCTTCCTCGACGCCTCCCTGTCCGTCCCGTCCAGCCACCGCTCCCGCCACCCGGCCGCCGCGACCACCACCACAGGGGAGGGGACACTCTCCGAGGGTGTCGCCGCCGTGATCGCGGACGCCGAGCCGGAGACCGCCGAGCAGCAGCGCGACCGCCTCGCCGCCGACGTCACCGGCGACACCCCGCTGACCGTCTCCGGCCTCACGCCCGCCGCCCAGTCCTTCCTCTACGGCCTGGGTATCACCACGGTCGGTGAACTGCTCGACTACAGCCGCCGCAAGCTCGTCAACGCCCCCGGACTGGGCGCCAAGACCCGCAACGAGGTCCAGCAGCGACAGCGCGAGTGGGGCGAGCGGCTGCGCGAGATCCCCGTATCGCCGCTCACTCCGAAGGGCCGCGCGGAGGCCAAGGAGGAGCTGGAGCAGCTCACCGCCGCCGAGTCGGCCCTCGTCGGCGAACTCGCCACGAGCGGATCGGCGGGCGTCCTGTCCCCCCGCACGCTCCGCTCCGTCAGCCTCGACACCCTCGCCACCGTCTTCGTGCCCGCCGTGAACAACAACGGCTCCAACCGCAACAAGGCGGAGATGGTACGGCTGCTGCTGCGCCTGCCCGACGAGCACGGCGTACTGCCCGGTATCGGGGTCTGGCCGAAGCAGAAGGACGTCGCGGACGCGCTGACCCTGAGCCATGGCCGTATCCCGCAGATGCTCAAGGAAGAGCGCAAGCGCTGGAAGGCGGAGCCCGCCGTCCAGGCACTGCGCGACGAGATCATCGACCTGCTGGTGAGCATGGGCCGGGTCGCTTCGGCGGTGGAGATCGCGGATGCCCTGGCGGTCCGGCGCGGCACGCATCTCGCGGGGCGGGAACAGCGGCGCGCGCTGGCGCTGGCGGCCGTACGTGCCGTGGTCGAGGTCGAGCAACTGCTTCCGCAGGAAGCCGAGTTCCAGCACCAGCCGAACCGCAAGGCGACGGACGAGTCGCTTGGTGCCGGCCTTCTCGCCGTGGACGTGCGGGAGAACGACGGCCCGGACACCCCGACCGCGCCCGGCCTGCTGGAGTACGCGACCCGGCTCGGCCGGACGGCCGACCGGCTCGCCAGGCTGGACACCCTGCCGACGGCGGCGACGGTACTGGCCGAGCTGGGCGCGCTCACGGTGCCGCCGGGCGCGGTGGACTGGGACGAGCGGCGCATGGTGGAGCTGGCGGCGGCGGCG
>NZ_JBHYZV010000143.1:0-9617 GCF_042753905.1 Streptomyces sp. NPDC059248
TCTTGAACACCCCCCCCCCCCCCCCCCGCCCGCGGGGGGGGGCGCCCGCCCCCCCCCCCCCCCGGGGGCGGGCGGCGCGGCCCCGGGCCCCCCCCCCCCCCGCCCCCGTCTCGTGCCGTCTCGTGCGGATCCTGCCGGGGTCCGCGGGCCCGCTCACCCGTCCGGCCGGTCCACTAAAAAGATCTGTGTGCCCGTACGGGAGGGGTCAGGTCCAGGCAGCGACCAGATAGCCGACGCCGTACGGGGCCTCGTCGGCGAGGAGCCTGCCGGTCGGCCCGGTACCCTCCGCGGCACCGGCCAGCACCTGCCAGGGCGCCCGTCCTGCGGCCTTGAGCTCGGCCGCCAGCTCCGGGTCGAGGGCGGCCAGCGCCCCGGTGTCGGCGGCGTCGAGCGCGCGGGCGGCGGCCGCGTCGAAGGCGGCGGCCCGGTCGTCCAGATAGCCCGGCGCCTTCACCGTCCGGCAGGCGCTGCCGTCGCCCATAACCAGCAGGGCCACCCGGTCGGCCCGCCGGGCCGTCTCCCGGCCCGCGTCGGCGCACGCCCCGGGCGCGAGCCGCTCATCGACCGCGAGCCCCTCCACCGGAGCGGACGACCATCCGGCGCGTTCGAGCAGCCAGGCGCCGACGGCGAGCGGGTACGGCAGCGGGCGCCCGCCGGGCTCCCCCGTACCGAGGCGGACCTCGGTGTCGACGCCGAAGCCGCGGAAGTCCCCGATGGCGCCCGAGGGGTAGTGCCCGGCCGATTCCGGTTCCGCCGGGCCCACCACGACGAGCAGTCCCGGCTCGGCCGCGGCCAGGGCCGCGACGGCGTCGAGGCAGGCGGTCCGTACGGTGTCGAGTTCGGCGGCGGCGCCGGTGGCCACGTCGGGGACGAGCAGCGGCGGACAGGGGCACACGGCGGCGGCGACAAGCATGATCGGCAGCCTAATGCGTCCCCGGGCGGGGCCCCGGCGCGGGGCCGGGCACCGGACGGCCCGCCGGTGCCCGGGAGGGCCGTACGGCCCGTGAGCTACGGCTCAGAGGGCCGCGCAGCCCGGCACGGCGGGGGCCGGGAGGGGCTCGGGGACGCCGATGGCGGGCAGGCCCAGCATCACGCCCGCGGGCTTCGGTGCCGTCGCTTCCTTCCGCTTCTGCCAGGCGTCACCGGCGCGGGTGCGGCGCACGGCGGAGACCGCTCCTTCGGCGAGCAGATGGTGCGGGGCGGCGTAGGTGATCTCGACGGTCACCACATCACCCGGGCGCACCTCCTGGTCCGGCTGGGTGAAGTGGACGAGCCGGTTGTCGGGGGCGCGGCCGGAGAGGCGGCGGGTGGCGCCGTCCTTGCGGCCCTCGCCCTCGGCGACCATCACGCCCAGGGTCCGGCCGACCTGCTTCTTGTTCTCCGCCCAGGAGATCTCCTCCTGGAGGGCGACGAGGCGTTCGTAGCGCGCCTGGACGACCTCCTTGGGGATCTGGCCGTCCATGGTGGCGGCGGGGGTGCCGGGGCGCTTGGAGTACTGGAACGTGAACGCGTTGGCGAAGCGGGCCTCGCGGACCGTGTGCAGCGTCTGCTCGAAGTCCTCCTCGGTCTCGCCGGGGAATCCGACGATGATGTCGGTGGAGATGGCGGCGTGCGGAATCGCGGCGCGCACCTTCTCGATGATCCCGAGGAAGCGCTCCTGGCGGTACGAGCGGCGCATCGCGCGCAGGACCGTGTCCGATCCCGACTGGAGCGGCATATGGAGCTGGGGCATCACGTTCGGCGTCTCGGCCATGGCGGCGATGACGTCGTCGGTGAAGTCGCGGGGGTGCGGGGAGGTGAACCGGACGCGTTCGAGGCCCTCCACCGCGCCGCAGGCCCGCAGCAGCTTGCTGAACGCCTCGCGGTCGCCGATGTCGGAGCCGTAGGCGTTGACGTTCTGGCCGAGCAGGGTGATCTCCGAGACGCCCTCGGCGACCAGCGCCTCGATCTCCGCGAGGATGTCGCCCGGCCTGCGGTCCTTCTCCTTGCCGCGCAGGGCGGGCACGATACAGAAGGTGCAGGTGTTGTTGCAGCCGACGGAGATGGAGACCCAGGCCGCGTAGGCGGACTCACGGCGGGTGGGGAGCGTGGAGGGGAACGCCTCCAGCGACTCCGCGATCTCGACCTGCGCCTCCTCCTGCACCCGGGCGCGCTCCAGCAGGACGGGCAGTTTGCCGATGTTGTGCGTGCCGAAGACGACGTCCACCCACGGGGCGCGCCGCACGATGGTGTCCCGGTCCTTCTGGGCGAGGCAGCCGCCGACGGCGATCTGCATCCCGGGCCGCCCCGCCTTGCGCGGGGCGAGCCGGCCGAGGTTGCCGTAGAGCTTGTTGTCGGCGTTCTCGCGGACGGCGCAGGTGTTGAAGACGACGACGTCGGCGTCGCCGTCGGAGCCCTCGGGGGCGCGGACGTACCCCGCGCCTTCCAACAGACCCGAGAGGCGCTCCGAGTCGTGGACGTTCATCTGGCACCCGTAGGTGCGAACCTCGTATGTACGGGTGGCGTCCACTGCGCCGTTCCGGTCCGTGCTGCTCATGCAACAAGAGTAGGCGGTGTGCGGCACGCCCCCGCGCGGATATCCGCGGAGGCCCGGATTCCGCGTCCGCCCGGTCCTCGCCGGGGCTCTGGCCATCACGGTGAGTGACCTGTCAGGATCGCCGCATGTTCACGAATCCGCTCCGCACCCGCCGTCGGCGCGCCCTGGCCGGTGCCGCCGCCGTCCTCGCGGCGCTCGGAGTGCTGTCGTGGTGGCTGCTGCCGCTGGGGGAGCCGGAGCCCCGCGGCTCCGTCACCTTCAGCACCGGTGTGCACAGCGGGGTGTACCAGCGGTACGGCGCGCTGCTGAAGGACGCCCTCGCCGACGATCTGCCGGAGGTGGACATAACGCTGCGGACGAGCGAGGGGTCGCAGGAGAACCTCGCCCGGGTCGCGTCGGGTGAGGCCGACTTCACCATCGCCACCGCCGACGCCGTCGCGCAGTACCAGCGGGAGGGCAAGCCGGGCGCCGACCGGCTGCGGGGCTGTGCCCGGCTGTACGACGACTATGTCCAGCTGGTGGTGCCCGCGGACTCGCGGGTGCACGGGATCGCCGATCTGCGGGGACTGAAGGTCGGCGTCGGGCAGAAAGGATCGGGGGTCCGGCTGATAGCGGACAGACTGCTGGCCGCCGGGGGTCTCGATCCGGTGAAGGACGTCACGGGTGTGCCGAACGGCATCGACACCGTTCCCCAGCTGCTGGAGAACGGCACCATCCAGGCGTTCTTCTGGTCCGGGGGGCTGCCGACGAAGTCGGTGCAGTCCCTGTCCGAGCGTTTTCCGATACGTCTGGTGCCGCTGGAGCGCGATCTGATCGAGCGGGTGCACCGGGCGGGCGAGCCGACGGGTTTCTACCGGTTCGCCGCCATGCCACCGGACCTCTATCCCCGTGCCCGGAGCAGCGTGCCGGTGAATTCGATGGCGGTGGCGAATCTGCTGGTCACCACCGACCGGATGGACCCGGACCTGGTGGAGGGGTTCACCAGGACGGTGATCGCGAGCCGGGACGGCATCGGGCGTACGGTCCATCCGGCCCAGCTGGTGGATCTGCGGACCGCGCTCTACACCGAACCGCTGCCGCTGCACGAGGGGGCCCGGCGCTACTACCGGTCGGTCAAGCCGTAGGTACCGGCGGGGTGCGGGGCACCGTGAGGGTGACCCGGAGTCCCCGGGGCTCGTGGTGGTCGTAGGCGATGGTGCCGCCGCCCGCCGAGAGGAGGGCCCTGGAGATGGAGAGCCCGAGGCCGGAGCCCTTGATGTTCTGGTGGCGGTTGCTGCGCCAGAAGCGGTCGCCGATCCGGGCGAGTTCGTCCCCGGTCAGTCCGGGGCCCTCGTCGGTGACGACCAGGGTGGAGGTCTCCCCCTGGGCGGCCACGACGACGGTGACCTCCGCGCCGGCCGGGGTGAACTTGACCGCGTTGTCGATCACCGCGTCCAGGGCGCTGGACAGGGCTATCGGATCCACCCAGGCCGTGACGGCACCTCCGGCGCCGGTGAGCCGGACCCCCTTCCCGTCGGCGACGGGGCGCCAGGAGGCGACCCGTTCGGCGGCCAGGGCACCGATGTCCGCGAGTTCGAGGGGGGCCGACGCGTGCTCGGCCAGGGCGAGGTCGAGGAGGTCGTCGAGTACCTGCGCGAGCCGTCTGCCCTCCGTACGGACGGAGGCGATCTCCTCGTTGCCGTCGGGGAGTTCCAGGGCCAGCAGGTCGATCCGGAGCAGCAGGGCGGCCAGTGGATTGCGCAGCTGGTGGGAGGCGTCGGCGACGAACGCGCGCTGCTGTTCGAGTACGCCCTCGACATTGTCGGCCATCTCGTTGAACGAGCGGGCCAGCCGTCGCAGTTCGGGCGGTCCTCCGGCGGCGGCCACCCGGGAGTTGAGCCGGCCGGTGGCGATGTCGTGGGTGGCCGCGTCCAGTACCCGTACGGGCCGCAGGACCCAGCCCGTGAGCCGGAAGGCGGCCCCGACGGCGAGCAGCATCGCGGCGCCCTCGCCGGCGGCGATCAGCAGCCAGCCGCGGAGCACCCGGGAGCGCAGCTGGTCGGTGGGCGAGTCGGTGAGGACGACGGCGACCACGTCCCCGTCGCGGACCACGGGCGAGGCGACGACCAGCCGTCCGTCGCGGTCCCAGGGCCAGACCTGCGGCGGGTCCTGGGAGCGGCGTCCGGTCAGCGCCTCGCGGAAGGCCTCACGGCCCTCGCCCTCGGCGGGGACGTCCCAGTTGGCGGGTGCTCGCGCCATCAGGGATCTGCCGTCCCTGAGGAAGACGCCGACATGGATGCCGTAGGTCGAGTAGTACCGGTTGAGCTGGTCCTGGAGCATGGATCTGCGCTCCGCCTCGGAGCCGTCGCTCGCCGTGACGAACTGGGCCAGCGCCGCGAACCGTACGGTGTCGTCGATCCGGTCGACCACCACCCGCTGCTGCTGGGCGGCGGCGACGCTGACGGCGAGCGGAAAGCCGAGTGCCAGCAGGACGCCCGCCATGAGGACGATGAGCAGGGGAAGCAGGCGGGTGCGCACGGTCCCCTCAGTCGCCCGGGGTCACAAGGCGGTAGCCGACTCCGCGTACGGTCTCGATGAGGGCGGGCATGCCGAGCTTGGCGCGGAGGGATGCCACATGGACCTCCAGGGTCCGGCCGGTCCCCTCCCAACTGGTCCGCCAGACCTCACTGATGATCTGTTCCCGGCGGAACACCACGCCGGGGCGCTGGGCTAGCAGCGCCAGCAGGTCGAACTCCTTCCGCGTGAGCTGGACGGCCGCGCCGTCCACTCGGACGCGGCGGGTGGGCAGTTCGACGGTCACGGTGCCCAGGCGCAGGGCGTCGTCGGCGGGGGCGGGAGCGGTCTCCTCCACGGCCGCGGTCCGCCGGGCCACGGCGTGGATCCGGGCCAGCAGTTCACCGATGTCGTACGGCTTGACGACATAGTCGTCGGCGCCCAGGTTGAGTCCGTGGATCCGGGAGCGGACATCGGCCCGCGCGGTCACCATGATGACCGGGGTCGAGGTGATCTTCCGCAGCTTTCCGCAGACCTGGTAGCCGTCCTGGTCGGGCAGGCCGAGGTCGAGCAGGACCACACCGAAGGGCGGCTTGCCCGGATGGGTCGCGGGCAGGACGGCGCGCAGCGCCTCCTCGCCGTTGCGGGCGTGCACCACATCGAATCCGTGCCGGGCGAGGATGGCCGACAGGGCCGCGGCGACATGGTTGTCGTCCTCGACGAGCAGCAGTCTCATGTCCCCCCTCCGGCCCTCCGGTTATGGCGCCGCCCCACGGATCCCCCCGTGGTCCCCGGCCCCTCGACGATGTGTGCGCCTCGTGCCGCCCGGGGAAACCCGGCCCCCGCGCACGACATGGCGTACCAGGGCATGAAGGCCGATTTCCCGCCGGACAGTCAAGGACATTCAGCCGCCCGCCCGGATCCGTTATCCACCCGGTACTCCGACGGTCACCTCGTTCACTCATCGTATCCGGACGAGGCCGGATCGTTATGCTCAATTTCCGCTCAGATGTAATGACGCTGGTCGCACCGCGTCACTACTGTCCTCCCAACCAAGGAGGACGGGAGCTGTGGGCCGATGAGCGGAGTGTCTGTGTCCAAGGTCGACGGGAGTGGCGTTCCCGCCGCCGAGGACCTGGTCGTACTGAGCGGTGTCAACAAGCATTTCGGTGCGCTGCATGTGCTGCAGGACATCGACCTGACCATCGCCCGGGGCGAGGTCGTGGTCGTGATCGGGCCTTCCGGGTCCGGCAAGTCCACGCTCTGCCGCACCATCAACCGGTTGGAGAGCATCGACTCCGGAGCGATCTCGATCGACGAGAAGCCGCTGCCCGCGGAGGGCCGTGAGCTGGCCCGGCTGCGGGCCGACGTCGGCATGGTGTTCCAGTCCTTCAACCTCTTCGCCCACAAGACGGTCCTGGAGAACGTCGTGCTGGGCCAGGTCAAGGTCCGCAAGAAGGACAAGGACGAGGCGGAGCGCCGGGCGCGTGAGCTGCTCGACCGGGTCGGTGTCGGTACGCAGGCGGACAAGTACCCCGCCCAGCTCTCCGGCGGTCAGCAGCAGCGGGTGGCGATCGCCCGCGCGCTCGCCATGGAGCCCAAGGTGATGCTCTTCGACGAGCCCACCTCGGCCCTCGACCCCGAGATGATCAACGAGGTGCTGGAAGTGATGCAGCAGCTCGCCCGGGACGGCATGACGATGGTCGTGGTCACCCACGAGATGGGCTTCGCCCGCTCCGCCGCCAACCGGGTCGTCTTCATGGCCGACGGAAAGATCGTCGAAGAGGCCACGCCCGACGAGTTCTTCAGCAACCCGCGCAGCGACCGCGCCAAGGACTTCCTGTCGAAGATCCTGCACCACTGACCCCGGCGGTCACGTCACCCCCCAGCACACCGGCTGTCGCCCCGGACGGGCGTCTTCGGCCGGGCTCTCGGCCCGGCCGGGCCCGCCCGGGATCCGTAGCGGATCGGCGCCGGACCGTTCCTCGGTCCGGGCCCGCGCCGGCCGGCGGACCGGCTCACGCATCGGCGAACCACGACGTAAGGGATGTTCACATGAAGCTCCGCGCCCGCAAGGTATCCGCGGCCGTCGCCACCGTTCTCACCCTCTCCCTGGCCGCCACCGCGTGCGGCGGTGACAGCGACTCCGGTGACGGCGGCGGCAAGATCACCATCGGGATCAAGTTCGACCAGCCGGGTATCGGTCTGAAGACCCAGGACGGCAAGTACACCGGCTTCGACGTCGACGTCGCGACCTATGTGGCCAAGGAGTTGGGCTACGAGGCCAAGGACATCGAGTGGAAGCAGACCCCGAGCGCCCAGCGCGAGACCATGCTGGCCAACGGTGACGTCAAGTTCATCGTCGCCAGTTACTCGATCACGGACAAGCGCAAGGTCAAGGTCGACTTCGCCGGTCCGTACTTCCTCGCCCACCAGGATCTGCTGGTCCGCAAGGACGAGACGGGCATCACCAAGGCCGCGGACCTGAACGACAAGAAGCTCTGCTCGGTCACCGGCTCCACCTCCGCCCAGAACGTCCAGGAGAAGCTCGCCCCCAAGGCCGACCTCGAAACCCTCGGCGGCTACTCCGAGTGCCTGACGGGCCTGGAGAACAAGTCCGTCGACGCCCTGACCACGGACGACGCCATCCTCGCCGGGTTCGCGTCGCAGTCCGAGCACCAGGGCAAGTTCAAGCTGGCCGGACTCAAGCTGAGCGACGAGAACTACGGCATCGGCATCAAGAAGGGCGACGCCGACCTCAAGGGCAAGATCAACAAGGCCCTGGAGAAGATGAAGTCCGACAAGTCCTGGGACAAGTTCGTCCAGGCCAACTTCGGCAAGTCCGGTTACAAGAACGAGCCCGCGCCGGCGATCGCCGCGAACTGAGGCCACCGGTGACGTGCCACCGGACGCCCCGGCCGGTGGCACGCGCCGACTACATCCACCCAGGAGAGATCGCGGGTCAACGTGTTCGATTTCCTCGATTCCCCGCAGTACGACCTGCTCGACGCGTTCTGGATGACGGTCAAACTCACCGTCTACTCGGCCGTCGGTTCCCTGATCTGGGGAACGCTGCTGGCCGGTATGCGCGTCGGTCCCGTCCCGATGATGCGCGCCTTCGGCACGGGCTATGTCAATGTCGTCCGTAACACCCCGCTGACGGTGGTCCTCGTCGCCTGTTCCCTCGGTCTCGCCTCGACCATGGGCGTCAGTCTCGGTGGTGACACCTTCAAGGACATCGGCTTCCGGATGGCCGTCCTCGGCCTGGTCGCCTATACCGGCACCTTCGTCTGCGAGGCGCTGCGCTCCGGTATCAACACGGTCCCGGTGGGACAGGCGGAGGCCGCCCGCGCCATGGGCTTCAGCTTCTTCCAGGTACTGACCCTGGTCGTGCTCCCCCAGGCGTTCCGCTCGGCCGTCACCCCGCTCACCAATGTGCTGATCGCCCTCACCAAGAACACCACGGTGGCCTCGGCGATCGGGGTGGCGGAGGCTTCGGCCCTGATGAAGACGATGGTCGAGAACGAATCCGACGCGCTGTTCGCCGTCTTCGGCGTCTTCGCCTTCGGCTTCATCGTTCTGACCCTGCCGACCGGTCTGCTGCTGGGCTGGGTGGCCAAGCGAGTGGCGGTGAAGCGATGAGTTCCGTTCTGTACGACGAGCCGGGTCCCAAGGCTAAGGCCCGGAACATCATCTACACCGTCGTCTTCCTGGCGGCGTTCGGTCTCACCCTCTGGTGGGTCCTGAGCACCATGGCGGACAAGAACCAGCTGGACGCGGAGAAGTGGAGTCCGTTCGTCAACGACTCCAAGGTCTGGACGACCTTCCTGCTCCCGGGGCTCTGGGAGACGGTCAAGGCGGCGGGCATCTCCGTGATCATCGCCCTCCCTCTGGGTGCGGCGCTGGGTATCGGGCGGCTCTCGGACCATGCCTGGGTCCGGGTGCCGGTCGGCGCGGTGATCGAGTTCTTCCGCGCCATCCCGGTCCTGCTGCTGATGGTCTTCGCGTTCCAGGCGTTCGTGGAGTTCTCCGACATCGACTCGGACCTCCGGCCGATGTACGCAGTGATCACCGGTCTGGTGCTCTACAACGCCTCGGTGATCGCGGAGATCGTCCGGGCCGGGATCCTGTCGCTGCCCCGCGGGCAGACCGACGCCGCGCTGGCGATCGGGATGCGCAAGGGCCAGTTGATGCTGTTCGTCCTGCTGCCGCAGGCGGTCACCGCGATGCTGCCCGCACTCGTCAGCCAGCTCGTCGTCATCGTCAAGGACACCGCCCTCGGCGGCGCCCTCCTCGGCTTTACCGAGCTGCTGTACCAGAACCGGGCGATCACGGCGAACTACGGCGCGAACACCATCGCCACCCTCACCGTCATCTCCCTCATCTTCATTCTGCTGAACTTCCTGCTCACCAGCTTCGCGAGCTGGCTGGAGAAGCGGATACGCCAGGGCAAGAAGGGCACCGGCGCCGTCCTCAGCGGGACCGATGTCGAAGCCTCGGCCGGAGACGCCGGAGAGGCGCACTGATCACGACGGGCAGCGACCCGGAGGGGACGGCGGAGGCGGTGGTGCCACTTACGGCACCACCG
>NZ_JBHYZV010000144.1:0-9469 GCF_042753905.1 Streptomyces sp. NPDC059248
GGGCCCGGCCCTTCCGCATGTCCGGGAGCGGGTGGACGGGTGCCGGGGCCGGGGCGGACCGAGGTGTACGGAAGCGTGTCCGGGGGCCTTCGATCCCCACGCGCGCCGGGGCCGTGCTCCCGTGCGACCGGAGGTGCCGACGGCGGCCGGACCGTCCGACGAAGGTTCCGGTTGGCGGCCTGTCGATATTCCGGAACGCCGATATGCCGGTAGGCCGATACGCTCGTACGCCGACGCGCCGACGCGCCGACGCGCCGACGCGCCGACGCGCCGACGCGCCGACGCGCCGACGCGCCGACGCGCCGCTGTGGCGGTGAACGGCGAACGCCGCACCGCGCGATGGGCGCGGTGCGGCGTACGGGACGGAACGGGACGGGGCCGGGCCGGGCCCGGCGGGTCAGACCTTGCGCAGATGGAAGGTGAGACCGAGGGGCTCGTCCGTGAAGGCGGGGCCGAAGGTCTCGTCCGGGGAGCCGTCGGCGAAGGAGGTCGCGAGGACCTCGTCCGCGATCAGTCCGGTGTGCTCGGTGAGCGCGCGGGTCGTCTCGTCGCCGCTCGACGACCAGACCACGGCGATCCGGTCCGCCACGTCCAGACCGCTGTTCTTACGGGCCTCCTGGATCAGCCGGATCGCGTCCCGGGCCAGCCCCGCGAGACGCAGCTCGGGGGTGATCTCCAGATCGAGGGCGACCGTCGCACCCGAGTCCGACGCCACCGACCAGCCCTCGCGCGGGGTCTCGGTGATGATGACCTCGTCCGGGCCGAGGGTGATGGTCTCGCCCTCGACCTCCAGCGTCGCCGTACCGGAGCGGAGTGCCAGCGACAGCGCCGCCGCGTCGGTCTCCGCGACCGCGCGGGCCACCGCCTGCACCCCCTTGCCGAACCGCTTGCCCAGCGCCCGGAAGTTGGCCTTGGCGGTCGTGTCGACCAGGGATCCGCCGACCTCGGAGAGCGCCGCCAGCGACGACACGTTCAGCTCCTCGGTGATCTGCGCGCGGAGCTCCGCCGAGAGGGCGTCGAAGCCGACCGCGCCGACCAGGGCGCGGGAGAGCGGCTGCCTGGTCTTGACGCCGGACTCGGCCCGCGTCGCCCGGCCCAGCTCGACCAGCCTCCGTACCAGCACCATCTGCCGGGACAGCTCGGGGTCGACCGCCGACGCCTCGGCCGTCGGCCAGGTGGTGAGATGGACCGACTCGGGGGCGTCCGGGGTGACCGGGACGATGAGGTCCTGCCAGACCCGCTCGGTGATGAACGGGGTCAGCGGGGCCATCAGCCGGGTCACGGTCTCGACGACCTCGTGCAGGGTGCGCAGCGCCGCCGCGTCGCCCTGCCAGAAGCGGCGCCGGGAGCGGCGTACGTACCAGTTCGACAGATCGTCGACGAAGGCCGAGAGCAGCTTTCCGGCGCGCTGGGTGTCATAGCCCTCCATCGCCTCGGTGACCTCGCCGACGAGGGTGTTCAACTCGCCGAGGAGCCAGCGGTCGAGCACCGGACGGTCGGCCGGGGCGGGGTCGGCGGCGGAGGGGGCCCAGCCGGAGGTCCGGGCGTACAGCGCCTGGAAGGCGACGGTGTTCCAGTAGGTGAGGAGGGTCTTGCGGACCACTTCCTGGATGGTGTTGTTGCCCACGCGCCGGGCCGACCAGGGCGAGCCGCCGGCGGCCATGAACCAGCGGACGGCGTCCGCGCCGTGCTGGTCCATGAGCGGGATCGGCTGGAGGATGTTCCCGAGGTGCTTGGACATCTTCCGGCCGTCCTCGGCGAGGATATGACCGAGGCAGACCACGTTCTCGTACGACGACTTGTCGAAGACGAGGGTGCCGACGGCCATCAGGGTGTAGAACCAGCCGCGGGTCTGGTCGATGGCCTCGGAGATGAACTGCGCCGGGTAGCGCTTCTCGAAGAGTTCTTTGTTCTTGTACGGGTATCCCCACTGCGCGAACGGCATGGACCCGGCGTCGTACCAGGCGTCGATGACCTCGGGGACCCGGGTGGCCGTACCGGCGCACTGGGGGCAGTCGAAGGTGACGTCGTCGATGAACGGGCGGTGCGGGTCCAGCTCCGACTGGTCGCTGCCGGTCAGTTCGGTCAGCTCGGCGCGGGAGCCGACGCAGGTGAGGTGGCCCTCCTCGCAGCGCCAGATCGGCAGCGGGGTGCCCCAGTAGCGGTTGCGGGAGAGCGCCCAGTCGACGTTGTTGTTCAGCCAGTCGCCGAAGCGGCCGTGCTTGACGGAGTCGGGGAACCAGTTGGTGTTCTCGTTCTCCTCGATCAGCCGGTCCTTGACCGCGGTGGTGCGGATGTACCAGGACGGCTGGGCGTAGTAGAGGAGGGCGGTGTGGCAGCGCCAGCAGTGCGGATAGCTGTGCTCGTACGGCACATGGCGGAAGAGCCGGCCGCGCGCGCCGAGGTCGGCGGTGAGCGCCTCGTCGGCCTTCTTGAAGAAGACGCCGCCGACCAGCGGCAGGTCCTCGTCGAAGGTGCCGTCGGGGCGGACCGGGTTGACCACCGGCAGACCGTAGGCGCGGCAGACCTTGAGGTCGTCCTCACCGAAGGCCGGGGCCTGGTGGACCAGACCCGTACCGTCCTCGGTGGTCACATAGTCGGCGTTGACCACGAAGTGCGCGGGCGCCGGGAACTCGACCAGGTCGAAGGGGCGCTCGTAGCCCCACCGCTCCATCTCGGCGCCGGTGAACGACTGCCCGGTGGCCTCCCAGCCCTCACCGAGGGACTTGGCCAGCAGCGGCTCGGCGACGACGACCTTCTCCGTGCCGTCGGTGGCGACCACATAGGTGACGTCCGGGTGGGCGGCCACGGCGGTGTTCGACACCAGGGTCCACGGGGTCGTCGTCCACACCAGCAGCGCGGCCTCGCCCGCGAGCGGTCCCGAGGTGAGGGGGAGGCGGACGTAGACCGACGGGTCGACGACGGTCTCGTACCCCTGGGCCAGCTCGTGGTCGGAGAGCCCGGTGCCGCAGCGGGGGCACCAGGGCGCCACCCGGTGGTCCTGCGCCAGCAGCCCCTTGTCGAAGATCTGCTTCAGGGACCACCAGACGGAGTCGATGTACTCCGGCTTCATGGTCCAGTACGCGTCGTCGAGGTCGACCCAGTAGCCCATGCGCTCGGTCAGCTCGGCGAAGGCGTCGGTGTGCCGGGTCACCGACTCCCGGCACTTGGCGTTGAACTCGGCGATGCCGAATGCCTCGATGTCCTGCTTGCCGGAGAAGCCCAGCTCCTTCTCGACCGCCAGCTCCACGGGCAGACCGTGGCAGTCCCAGCCGGCCTTACGGGCGACGTGGTAGCCGCGCATCGTACGGAAGCGGGGGAATACGTCCTTGAAGACGCGGGCCTCGATGTGGTGCGCGCCCGGCATGCCGTTGGCGGTCGGGGGGCCCTCGTAGAACACCCACTCGGGGCGGCCGTCGGACTGGGCGAGGCTCTTCTCGAAGACCTTGTTCTCGCGCCAGAAGTCGAGGACGGCGTGCTCCAGCGCGGGCAGGTCGACCTGGGCGGGGACCTGGCGGTACTGCGGGGGTGTCATGGGCGAACTCCTCCGGCGGACAGATTCTCTTCCGTCGGAGGGACGAGAGCCTCCGGCTCCCGCGGTACCACCCTCCTTGGCGGCGCTCGGCGCACCGCCCCCTCATTGGGGTCGCGACACCGGGTCTAGTCGCCGTACGGGCGGGCCCGCGGCTTTCTTCCGGCGGCTCCGGGGTGATGCTTCACGCCGCGCTCGCCCCCGGGCTCGCACCGTCCCCGGGTCGCTCATGGCTGCGTACGACGCTACTCGTCCCCATCCAAGCCTTTCGCTCCGCCCAGTGTAAGGGCCCCGCGGGGGCGCGGCCGACCGGATTCCCGGCGGTGGGCGGGATCCGCGGGACACGCCCCGGAGGCTGACCCGAACGGTCCAGACCGGCCGGAGCGATCCCGCGGGCCCTGTCAAGGGGCGGATTACCCGGCGGAGAGCCGGGCACAACGGAGAAAGGTCCGTATCACCGGCGCCGGGGCGGGTGCGGCGGCGGCGTGCCCCGTTTGCCGCGGGGCTGGGGTCGATTTATCGTCCCAGCACGATTCGCGAGCAAGATCACAATATGTGAAGGGGCCGCGGCCATGGTGGCGAAGAAGACCGCTGCGAAGAAGAGCGCTGCGCGGAAGGCCGTGGTGGACGACGCGGCCGCGACCCCGGAGAAGGCGGCGGAGAAGGCACCCGCGAAGAAGGCCGCCGCGGCGAAGAAGGCGGCCCCCGCGAAGAAGACCGCCGTGCGCGGAGCCGCGCCCGAAAAGGCCCCAGCCGGGAAGTCCGCTCCGGCGAAGAAGGCCGCGAAGAAGACGGCCGCGAAGAAGGCCCCGGCCGAAAAGAAGACCGTCGCGAAGAAAGCCGTCGCGAAGAAGGCTGTCGCGAAGAAGACGGTGGCCAAGAAGACCGTGGCCAAGAAGGCCGTCGCGAAGAAGACCGCAGGTACCGCGAGGAAAGCCGTGAAGCAGACAGGAGCCAGAACTGTGGGAGCGAAGAAGACGGTGGCCGTGGGCGACGGCCCGACGGCGGTGCCCACCGCCCGCGCGGCGGCGGCGCCCGCCGAGGACCTGGTCGTACGCCCGGGTGAGGAGCCGTGGTCCGCGGAGGAGGTCGCCGAGGCCGAGGCCGTACTGAGGGCGGACGTGGCCAGGCTGAACGCGGAGCTGGCCGCGTCCGAGGCCGCCGTGGCCGGTCTGATGCGGGACTCCGGTGGTGGCGCGGGCGACGACGACGCCGACACCGGCACCAAGAACATCACCCGGGAGCACGAGCTGTCCCTGGCCGCGAACGCGCGCGAGACGCTGGAGCAGACCGAGCGGGCGCTGCTGCGGCTGGACGCGGGCACGTACGGGATCTGCGAGAACTGCGGCAAACCGATCGGCAAGGCCCGGATGCAGGCCTTCCCCCGGGCCACGCTCTGTGTCGAGTGCAAGCAGAAGCAGGAGCGGCGGGGCTGACCCGGAGGGTGTGACGTACCCTCGATCACAGTCAGGCACTAGTTGAGGGACTCACGTGGCAGAGGCGGAGCGCATCATCGGTACGCCGGAGACGCCGGGCTCGCCCGATGCGTCGGACGCATCGGGCACATCGGACGCGGTGACCGCCGAGGGCGGGGACGCGGCGGTGGACGAGGCCCCCGTGGCCGACCAGTCCAGGGGCAGGCGCCGGATCGCCGTCCTGATCGGTGTCGCGGTGGTGGCGTATCTGATCGATCTGATCAGCAAGATGCTCGTGGTCGCCAAGCTGGAGCACCGGCCCTCGATCGAGGTCGTCGGCGATCTGCTGAAGTTCACGGCGGTCCGGAACCCGGGCGCGGCCTTCGGTATCGGCGAGGCGTTCACCGTGATTTTCACGGTGATCGCCGCCTCGGTGATCGTGGTGATCATCCGGCTGGCCCGCAAGCTCTACAGCCTGCCGTGGGCCGTGGCGCTGGGCCTGCTGCTCGGTGGCGCGCTGGGCAATCTCACCGACCGGATCTTCCGTGCGCCCGGGGTCTTCGAAGGCGCGGTCGTCGACTTCATCGCCCCCGCGCACTTCGCCGTCTTCAATCTCGCCGACACGGCGATCGTCTCCGGCGGCATCCTGATCGTGATCCTCTCCTTCCGGGGGCTCGACCCGGACGGCACCGTCCACAAGGACTGAGGGACGGCCGGGGCGTCCGGCCGATACCCCCGGGCGGGCCCTCCCGGGGCGCATGCGGCCCGGCGACGGCCCGGCGATGGATCGGCGACGGATCGGCGACGGTCCGTTCACGGGTCCCGGGCAAGGCATACTCGAACGGTGAGTACGCTTCCCGAGATCCGCACCCTGCCCGTACCGGACGGCCTGGAGGGCGAGCGCGTCGACGCCGCCATCTCCCGCATGTTCGGTTTCTCCCGTACGAAGGCCGCCGAGCTGGCCGCGGCGGGGAAGGTGCAGGTCGACGGCGCGGTCGTGGGCAAGAGTGAGCGGGTGCACGGCGGGGCGTGGCTGGAGGTCGAGATGCCTCAGGCCCCCGCTCCGGTCCAGATCGTGGCGGAGCCCGTGGAGGGCATGGAGATCGTCCACGACGACGACGACATCGTGGTGATCGTGAAGCCCGTCGGGGTCGCCGCCCACCCCAGCCCCGGCTGGACCGGCCCGACGGTGATCGGCGGACTGGCCGCGGCCGGCTACCGGATCTCCACCTCGGGTGCCGCAGAGCGGCAGGGCATCGTGCACCGGCTGGACGTCGGGACCAGCGGGCTGATGGTGGTGGCGAAGTCGGAGCGCGCGTACACCCTGCTGAAGCAGCAGTTCCGGGAACGTACGGTCGACAAGCGGTACCACGCCCTGGTGCAGGGGCACCCCGACCCGATGAGCGGCACGATCGACGCGCCGATCGGCCGGCACCCGAACCACGACTACAAGTGGGCCGTCACCGCCGAGGGCAAGCCGTCGGTCACGCACTACGACCTGATGGAGGCGTTCCGGGCGGCGTCCCTGCTGGACATCAAGCTGGAGACCGGCCGTACGCACCAGATCCGGGTCCATATGGCGGCGCACCGGCATCCGTGCGTGGGCGATCTGACCTACGGGGCCGACCCGACGATGGCGAAGCGGCTCGGGCTGACGCGGCAGTGGCTGCACGCGGTACGGCTGGGCTTCGAGCACCCGTCGGACGGCCGGTGGGTCGAGTACTCCAGCGGCTACCCGGACGATCTCCAGTCGGCCCTCGACCGGATCGCGGCCGAGAGCGCGTAACACCCCCCTCTGTCCTCCGCCCACCGCCCAGCGCTCTCTGTCCTCTGCCGTCCGCCCTCCGCCGACCGGGCTCGGACCCCGGTCGGACCCGGACATAAGGCGCGGAAGCGGATAGTCGTGGCACGCTGAGGAGGTCGTCGGGAGGCACTCCGGCCGGAGGGGCGTGTGGACCAGGTCGCGCTGCTGTTGGGGCTGCTGTTCGGCGCCGTGGTGACCGTGCCCCTGGGAGACCGGCTCGATCTGCCCGCGCCCGTCCTGATGACCCTGATCGGGGCGGGGGTGGCGTTCCTCCCCTTCGTGCCCGACGCGGACATCCCGCCCCAGTACATCCTGCCGCTGGTGCTGCCGCCCCTCCTCTACGCCGCCGTGCAGCGGACCTCATGGCGCCAGTTCACCGCCAACCTGCGGCCGATCCTGCTGCTCGCCGTCGCCCTGGTCTTCGTGACCACCGCGGCGGTGGCGGTCGTCGTCAACGCGATCGTCCCCGGTCTGCCCATCGCCGCCGCCGTCGCCCTCGGCGCGCTCGTCGCACCCCCCGACCCGGTCGCCGCGACCGCGGTCGCCGGCCGCCTCGGACTGCCGCGCCGCCTGGTGTCGATCCTGGAGGGGGAGGGGCTGTTCAACGACGTCACGGCGATCGTGCTGTACCACGTGGCCATCGCCGCGGCCGTGAGCGGCACCTTCTCCCTGCCGTCCGCGGCCGGACAGCTCGTCCTCTCCGCGGTGGTCGCCCTGGCGGTGGGCGTGGCCACCGGCTGGCTGTCCAACCGGCTGATGGGCTTCCTGGGGGACGCCACCCTCCAGGTCGGGCTGACGCTGATGGTGCCGTATGTGAGCTATGTGGTCGCGGAGGAGCTGCACGGCTCCGGCGTCCTGGCCGTGCTGACCACGGCGCTCTTCCTCGCCGAGCACGCCGCCGACGCGGACGACGTCATGGGACGGCTGGCCGGGAACACCTTCTGGGGCATCGTGGACACCCTGGTCACCGGCGCCGCCTTCGGACTGATCGGGCTCGAACTGCGCAAGGTGTTCGGCCACGCGGACGGCGTCGTCCTGCGGATGCTCGGCTGGGGCGCGGTGATCACCGCCGTGGTGATCGGGGTACGGCTGCTGTGGCTGCTGCCCGCGACCTGGCTCGCCCAGCGGCTGCACTCCAAACGCGACTACGACGAGGACATCCCCGTCTCCTGGCGCGAGACCGTGGTGATGTGGTGGTCGGGGATGCGCGGTGTCGCCTCCGTCGCGCTCGCCCTGGCGATCCCGCTGACCACCGACGACGGCAGCCCCTTCCCGGGCCGCGACGAGATCGTCTTCATCGCCTTCGTGGTGATCCTCACGACCCTGCTGCTCCAGGGGCTGACCCTGCCCTGGCTGGTACGGCGCCTCGGGGTCACGGCCGACACGGACGCCGAGCGCGCCCTCGAACACCGGCTCGCGCTGCGCGCGGCGGCCGCCGCCCGCCACCGGCTGAAGGAGATCGAGGAGGTCGAGGACCTGCCGGAGGAGGTGAGTGAGCGGCTGCACCGCGCGGCGTACGAGGTCGGCGCCCGGATCAGCCCGGACCTCGTCGACGAGGAGCGCCGCGACTGGTACGCCCGGCGGGTGGAGCGGCTGCGGTCGGTCCAGCGGATCCAGCGCGAGATGCTCTCCGCCGCCCGCCACGAAGTGCTCGCGGCGCGCAGTGAACCGGGCGCCGACCCGGAGATCGTGGACCGGGTGCTCCGGCATCTGGACGTCCGCAGCCTGAGGTAGGCCGTGTCTTCGGGGCGGGACACGCCCCGGGCGCGTGTGCCCGGCCGTGCGACCCCGCCGCTCATAGGATCCGGATCATGGCGCGCACCGTGGTGATCAGTGGCGGGGGTACCGGGATCGGGCTGGCCGCGGCGGAGGCGTTCGCCGCGGACGGGGACCGGGTGGTGCTGCTGGGGCGCCGGGCCGACGTCCTGGCACGGGCCGCGGGGTCGCTGCCGGGCGCCGCGTACCACCCGGGGGATCTGAGCGCGCCGGACGACGTCCGGCGGGCCGCGGGATTCGTCGAGCGGGAGTACGGGACGGTGGACGTCCTGGTGCACTGCGCGGGCGGCGACGGCGGGAAGGCCGCGCCCAAGGGGGAGGGGCCTGAGGTGTCCGGGGGATCCGCGGGGCCCGAGGGGCCCGAGGGGTCCGGGGGATCCGGTGGTCCCGTCGAGCCGCTGGCCGCCGTGGCCGCGGAGTGGGAGCTGACCTTCCGGCTCAACACCCTGACCGCCGTCCTGCTCACCGAGGCGCTCCGGGACCATCTGGCGACCCCCGGCGGCCGGGTCCTCTTCGTCAGCTCCATCGCCGCCTACCGGGGCTCCGGCCGGGCGCCGGGCTACGGGTCGGCGAAGGCCGCGCTCCATCCGTACGCCTTCCGTCTGGCCCGGGAGCTGGGCCCGCGGGGCATCACGGTCAACGCGGTCGCCCCCGGCCTCGTCGAGGAGACCGACTTCTTCGGCGGCCCCTTCCCCGAGGACCGCCGCGCGGCGCTGGTCGCGGAGACGTCGACCGGCCGGGTCGGCCGTCCCGGGGACGTCTCCGGGACCCTGCGCTGGCTGGCGTCGACCGCCGCGGGCCATATCACCGCCCAGATCGTCCAGGTCAACGGCGGCGCGGAGCGGGGCCACTGACGCGGGCCCGCGTCGGTCCGGGGCGAAGGGGGGGGGCCCCCGGCCGGGGGGGGGGGGCGCGGGGGCGGGCGGGGGGGGCGCGGCGCGG